>JANODD010000258.1:0-2239 GCA_031412515.1 Planctomycetia bacterium
CCGCCGAGCATTTTGAAGTCAATGGCGTGCCGGCTGATTTGCATTCGATAAAAGGTACAGAGGGCCCAGATCAAGCCGCATTCCTAGCGGCCATCGTTCCTTGGCAACCTTCATCAAAACTATTCATAAAATTCATCGGACCTGCTAAGTTGGCTGAGCAGCAACGCGAATCGTTCACGACATTTGTCAAATCACTAAAGTGGTAACGAGAGTATGTTTTGTGTCGCCTTTCGCTCCGCGAAAGTAGCGTTGGCCACGGAATAGGTGCGCGCGAACTCTGTTTTTCATGCGCAACTTTCGCGGAGCGAAAGGCGACACTTTTTTTCAATACTGAGGTTGAATTATGTCTGCTGGAACTTGGTCGAACGAATCTGCGATCGGTGCACAGTCACGCGGTAAGAGCGAAGTTTCTCCTGCATATCTAATTCTCCGCGCGATGGGCTCACTAAAAATCACCGTGACGATGTTCGCCCTAGGAATTTTGCTTTTGTTCTTCGGAACTTTGGCACAAGACCAACAGAATCTTGCCGAAGTCAAACGTTTGTACTTCAACGCTTGGCTGGCTGTCATTCCGCTGGATGTTCTCGCCCCCATAACAATTTTCCCGCACGCGAATCCGTACCCTGGAAAATTCCCATTTCCAGGTGGCGCGACCATCGGTTTAATCATGCTTGTGAATTTGATCGCTGCCAAAGCCACTCGGTTTTCGGTTCATGCTAAAGGAGCCAAGCTAGCGAGCGGCATTGTGGTCAGCTTGATCGGTGCTGGAATCATTACGCTCGTTATCATCAGTGGTCACGCTGCCGATGGCCTTCAAGGTGCACCGCCGGTTACTTACGACACACTTTGGAGTGTATTGCGAGTTGGTTTTGCACTCGCAACATTGGTTCTCGTAGCGTATGCCGTTCAAGCTCGGAAGATGCCCAAGTTGACACGCATTTTATCTTGGGTTGGCGTAACGATTCTCTTGTCGCTCACGTTAGTCATGATTTTTGGTGGAAACAGCGCGCGCTTGAACGACCCAGGCATGCGCATCGTTTGGCAACTGCTTCAAGCGGGTATTGCTTCCGCAGTTTGTCTGGTCGGGTTGGTCATGGTCTTTGGAGTTCGCGGCGGAAATGTGCTCATCCATGCTGGCGTGGGCTTGATGATGGTCGGGCAATTTGTTTTCGGCGACCGTCAAGTCGAACAACGATTGAGCGTCGCCGAAGGCGATTCAACTAGCCTGGTGTTTCAGCAAGACGCTGTCGAGTTAGCAATTATTGATACAAGCGATCCTGAGAAGGACGCCGTTACCGCAATTCCTGAAGCTCGCCTGCGCCGCGCGGTTCGCGACAAGGAAATCATCGCTGCTGATGAACTGCCCTTCAAGCTTAAGATTGCCGAATGGATGACCAACAGTACGCTGGTGAAACTCAGTGATGCTGAAAAGAATCCCGCGACCATGGGTGAGATCGGCTTACAAGCCATGGCGAAGCCGAGCGAACCCCAGGGCGGCGCTATGCAGGGTGCGAATATTGCTTCCGCCTACGTACAGATTTTTCCAAAAGCGGGCGGTGAAGCGATCGGTACCGTTCTGCTCACACAGCACATGAACGATCAAGCCCAGCTGTTCGTTGGTGGTGGGGGTGATCGTAACGAAAAAGTCACCGTCGAAGGTAAAGAGTATGAGTTGGCTCTTCGCTTTCGTCGTGAATACAAACCTTACAAAGTAACACTGAAGGATGTTGAACGCGTTGATTACAGCGGCACGGAAACGCCTCGCGATTATTCGTCGACGATTGTGATTACCGACAAAGAAAGCGGCGATTCGCAAGAGGGGCGTACCTGGATGAACAATCCCATCCGATACCGCGGTGAAACTTTTTATCAGAGCCAATATCAGAAAGCCCGCACACCGGAAGGTGGTGTGACTGAAATCACGGGTCTTCAAGTTGTCGAAAATTCCGGTTGGGTGATACCTTATGTAACTTGCATGATGGTGCTGGTCGGTATGCTCGCTCACTTCGGTGGCACGTTTCACAACTTCGCCAGCCGCTATGAACGTGGCGCGATACCAACTGGACGCTCGAAAGATGTTGCTCAACTCGAAAAACAACAATCGTTCGTACGAACTCATGTCATGCCTGCCGTTGCCGGAATAGCAGTCGTTGCATTGATTGCCAGTTACTATGCAATGCCCAAGCGGGCATCTCGGAGCGATACCGACTGGGCTGCCATTGCTCAGATTCCAGTGCAG
>JANODD010000259.1:0-4669 GCA_031412515.1 Planctomycetia bacterium
GACTGGTTCGTCATAAGAGAGGACGCTGCCAGTTTTTGTGGAGCTGCTAAAGCCTGCTGGTTTGAATTCAGTGCTTTCCGGTTTGGCGCGAGGAGCTCGTCCCGAAGCGGCCGCGATCCCGCGAGGCGTGGTTGCCCTACCGGTCACGCCACTTCGTGTTGCACCGGTTCCAGATTGGTTGCCAGAACGAGTTCCGGTGCCACGACTTGCAGAACTGCGAGAGCCAGTGCCTTTTGACGAGCTTCGTGTTGCAGTACCCTTTTCGTCAGCGGCTTCACGTTCGGCTTGACGCTTTGCAGCGACTGCGGCGTCGGTCGTTGCAGAGTACAGCGCTTCGACTTCGGTGTTGGTCAAAGCTCGTGTTTGTCCGACGGGCAATTGGGCGAGCCGCAGAGGGCCGATCGCCAAACGCCGGAGCACGACCACTTTGTGACCCACGCGGGCTAAGATGCGGCGAATCTCGCGGTTCTTTCCCTCAGACAATAAGATTTCGATCTCGGTGCATGTTTTGCGTTGGCGACGAATTTTCGCGCCGTCGATCCGAGCCACACCATCAGCCAGGTAAACACCCTTGCGAAGTTTGGCTAAGTCTTCGTGTGTAATGATTCCTTGGACGACGACAAAGTAGCTTTTCTGAATGCGAAACTTAGGATGCGCTAAGCGCTGAGCCAACTCGCCATCGTTTGTGAGCAGCATTAGCCCTTCGCTGCTTCGGTCCAAACGCCCCACTGGAAAAATACGGTCTTTGCTTGGCACGAGATCAACAACACGGGTGCGTCCGCTTGGATCGAAATTGGTGGATAGTACTCCCGTCGGTTTATTGAGCGCGAAATAGACTGGACGATGCTTCTTGAGAGAGACTCCGTCCACTTGGATCGTCGACTCTTTCGGATCGACTCTGCAGGCCAAGTCCGTGACTGTCTTGCCGTCGACTTCAACGCGTCCCTCAACGATCAGTTCCTCGACGTCACGACGACTTCCTAAGCCCGACGATGCCAGGACCCGGTTTAAGCGCTGAGCTCCGCTGATCAGTTCGGTTGGACGGATCGTTTTCTTTACTTGCTTCTTTGCCATTCTATGCCACGTTAGTTTCAGCGAATATTTCGCTCAATGAGTCGCCGCGTATCGGCCACTGCCTATTTTCTGTGTCAGGCCACATTTTTGGCCTATTTAAAGTTTGGGCAGAGGTAATTTGTCAGGCCAGCTACGAATTAGGGCTGGAGTCGCGGCGAAATCTGCGGTTGAATTCCACGCGATGAGTACGGCAATGTGCCGTTAGAGTGGTACTAGTTTAACTGTCAAAGGCGACCGTCGATAGGACCGCCAATAAAACTAGTCCAAAGTAGCGCAGTCATTTCTGCCGTGTTTTGGCCGTATTACGCCGAAAATACCAATGTGAGTAGGCCAAGAACTTCTCGAGCGACTCGCCCTGCAGAATCGCCCTGCAGAATCGCCCTGATAACATCACGCGGGATCGGCTCTACTTCAAATCCAATTAACTGCGAACTGGCTTTGGTAGCAGTTCGTCTTCAACGTTTCTTTTTGCCAATCGCACAGCGTTTTGCAACGAATTCGATGCGGGAAAATCTACCGACTGAAGATGCTGCAGGTTCGCAAGGTATCCAATGCCTTCCTCGCTGATAACCGACTTTCCTATCGTTAGATTTCGCAAATTGGTCAACGTACTAATTGACTTCAGCGAGCGGTCGTTCAAACTAACCCCAGACAACTCCAGGTCGGTCAAGCTGTTTGAGCCCATCAAGAACTTCAAACCGCCGAACTCGCGAAAGCTGAAGTGGCCATCTGCGATGATTACCGACTTTAACTTGTTGATCGATGCCAGGACGGGCATATCAGCCAAATGGATTCCCGGAATGCACAGTTCAAGCTCTTCCAATTCGGTCATGCTTGCAATGGCTTGCAGGCCTTCGAAAGAAAGTCGCTGCTCGCGAATTACCAGTCGTTTCAGCGAAAGCTTGGCGATGTACTGCAAACCGATTCCGCTGATTCCAGTTCTCGATAACTCAAGCGACTTCAGGCTCGCCACCTCGCTCAAGCCGCGAAGTTCCTCATCGTCTAGGTGGACTTCGATGATATTGAGCGTTTCGAGATTCGGCAACTTTGATAACTGGGGGAAAATCGGCGATCCATCACGTGCCGCTCCGCAAATGCTTAACTCCTGTAGCGAAGCCTGCGAACAAATCGATGCAATCAATCCGCTGTCAAGTGTCTGCCACCGCACAGCGGCAATACTGGGTTGCGACTCTGGACCATAGAACTGAGCGATGTTGGGACGAGGGGTACGGGAGGCAAACTCTGAATCCTTGCATCCGCCCACCAAAGCCAGAACAGCTAGACTGCTCAAGCACCACTCTATCCACTTCAAATTCACTCTACGCATGGTAATTTCCAAGACAAAACTCGTTCGCGTGCAAGCGTTGGCGATGCCGCTTTACTTAATGGCCCAGTTTCTACATAACTTGTCACAAAAAAATCTATATCGAAAAGTTGCCACGAAGCTATGCGCCGCAGCCAAACTTCTGATAGATCTTGCACGGACTTTTATTCGTTGCCTTACAGAAAATATTGTTGCACAACGAAATATTCCTCCCCCTCAAATCAGGGAGTAGCCTTGACCTTTCACGGGCCATCCCGGTGTCGCAACCTGCTTGGGAATAATTCCTTGCCTTAGCTACATGTTGACTTCACTCTGCAGGCAAATCACGGCCCGCTGGTGGATTCGGTTTTTCCTGGGTATGCTCGCATCAAACTTATTAGATAGCTCAAACAGAAAAACGTTCGCGCTGACTATGAAGTTTGTTGACCGTTAAGTTGCTTGCAAGGAACATAGTTGGCAGGAAAAATGCGATTGCTAATAAGCCTCACTGCAATCTGGTTCCTGCTTGTACTGGCCTTGGGTATCGCTGGAGCGTCCGTGCTAAACCAGCTTTGGCGAGCCTCTGAAAACCAGAATATGGTGGGTTGTGCAGCCGTTATCGCCTCGATTTGTGGTGACGAGGATTGGCGCGACCCTTGGGACAGCGACCCGCGTTGGGCGGAACTTGAAAAGCGATGGAATGTCGACATCGTCCCCATTCCCGCAGGTTCTAACAAGGAAACCTCACAGCTCGCACAGCGCGACAATACAAGTTTCGAAAGTAACGTGTGGACTGGACCTCAATCTGGCAAATTTCGCATTAGTCGTTCTGTCGAGTTTCCTCGCACAGACAAACCCAACATCGGCGTGCGAGTTACGCGCGAAGTCGATTCTTTTACGTTAAGCCGAGTGTGGTGGTTGCTTTGGATCACGACCTTTTCACTTGGATGTTGTGTCATAGCCTTTACAGCTCATGTGCTTCGACAACACGCGAAGCAGAAACATCAATCGCTACAAGCTTGGGTCGACTCAACCCGTCAAATCACCCACTGCGAAGCCGCGCACATTCCTGCAGGTCTCTCGACTGATGAAGACCTTGCAGTGCAACTCTCAGTCATACGTGAAGCGGTAAACGGCTGGTTAAGCGAATTGCAAGGCAATGTGCAGCGGAACGAATTGGTGCTGCGGAACCTGCAGGAAGGAGTGCTTGCCGTAGATGACAAATCGAGAGTTTTACTCGCCAACGCCGCAGTGGTTCGGTTGCTAGGTATTTCGACGGACGACTACCTCTATCGATCATTAGTTGAAGTGATTCGAACGCCGCGAGTCGTTGCCATCATTGAACGTGTGCTATCAAGTTCAACACCACAGGAAGAGAGTTTTGAAGACGCTATCCAACAGCTTTCGTTACGCGTTTTCGTGCGTCCGGTTCAACTTGGCAGCAATCGCCTTGGCGCGCTCATGACCGTCCGAGATGAAACATTACTAAAGCGAATTGAGTCTGTACGACGCGACTTTGTCACCAACGCTTCGCACGAACTCAAGACCCCGCTCTCCGCCATCCGGGCCTATGCGGAGACGCTGCAAATGGGTGCGATCGAAGATACTGAGGCGACCCAAACTTTTCTGGCAGGAATACTTTCTCAAGCCGATCGAATCAATGGCTTGATCACCGGCATGCTACAACTTGCAAGAGTTCAAGCTGGCGGTGCAATTCTTAAACGCATTCACTTTGACCTTCAGACAGAAATTGAAAGTTGTATCGATGCGGCTGAAGTCATGGCCAAAGCTCAGCAAATCACCTTCACAACTCAACTCCCCGATGCACCGATCCTTATGAACAGTGATCCGGAAGCGGTACAGACTGTTGTCAGTAATCTGCTCTCGAACGCGATTCGATATACACCGGCAGGAGGGACTGTTCATTTGCATCTAACGGCTTCTGGCGATGTCCTTACTATTACTGTCCAAGATACGGGAATCGGAATCGAAAAGGAGGAATTGGCTCGAATTTTCGAGCGGTTTTATCGGGTCGAACGAGCGCGAACAACCGAAACAGGTGGCACTGGGTTGGGACTGTCGATCGTCAAGCACATAGTGCAAGCCTTAGAAGGCTCGGTAAACGTAATCAGCGAACCCGGTGTTGGCAGTCGTTTCGAAGTGCACTTACCGCTGTAGCTTGGGACCGTTGTCCCGAGCGATTTGTCCCGAGTGTTTGATTCCTGGTTTTGGTTCTTAAGTGACGAAGCGAAGAAACTGACGGACGGGACAAATGGTCCCATCCTACCTCAG
>JANODD010000260.1:0-6335 GCA_031412515.1 Planctomycetia bacterium
ATGTCGCAACATCAGTGAAGTTGCGACTCGGTTGCGCGAAAGCAAATGGTCGCCGAACCGCTCGTCGCAGATTCAAATTCACGAACGACCCAGGGTGCGCTGCGCGACCCTGGGCTATATTGTTCAACGCCTTCAGCGTTAAAACGCCAACAAGCAACGGCGAGCATTGGTAGCAGCACGAACGGCTGGGTTCAGCGAGGCCGAGGAAGAGACTCTACGCGAGTTAAAAGCGCCCGAGCGAGGCCTTCGTCTGCAACCCTTTGTTCTGGCGATAATGCATATAAAGGACATCCTAGCCACTCGTCAATTTTCGCTGGGTACACGTTCCATCCCAAGGCAGCGCATGAGCGCAGTAACGATTTCCCCTTCGATTTCAGAACGATCGGCTTGAATATCTACAGTAAGCGTATCCCCCTGAAGCGGTTCCATCGAAAGGACATAGGAACTTGCGCGACCGCCACACCAATGAGGTTCACAGATTTCGATGTAAGCGATATGGCCGAAGCAAGACTTTTGCGATTGGAGGATCAAGTCAGGACAATTTTTGGAAATCATGTCATCTAGCCCACGTTGCACACGAGCGTCTCCTTTCACCCAATCAACAAGTGTCGACGGAAACTGTTTCCGTAAGCGGTCAGCAATCGTTTGCGCGTGCAAAAATCCTTCGGCACGTTCGTCTGGGAAGTATAGTTCGAGTTGCATTGGAGTATTTAGTGCCAGAACGTTTAAAATCACCGATGTTGCGAGGGATTGGGCCACCATTGGCAAATGACCTTACTCGCAACTTCGGTGGATTTTTTTGTTCGTTGGTTTTTGGGCTGTGGCGTTACCTTACCGAAGCAACCGACGATTGATCCGTAAGTGTAGCGTCCAATGAAGGTCAGGGCAACTTTTTGCGGCGCTGGTCGATTATTGGAATTCGTCCGCACATCGTTTCGCAAGCAAGTTGATCATTGTGATTCGAGTGCATGTTCGATTCGGTTTTAAGATCCCATGTGGTCACTACCGAAGTGTTTCACGTCTGCTTTTTGCAAGCGTCATTGCAATGAAGGTCAGTCTCTTTCGAGCATGGGCGTTGCAAGCGCATCAATCAGCGGTAACGGTTGACCGACGAACGTTACGGATCACGCGGTCGCCGCGAACGACTTGCAAGTGCTAAAAATCTCACATCGGCGACTCGCGTGCATCCGATGGTTCTGCGTTTCCCTTTAGATAGTAGACGTGATCGAAGATGATTATACCTGCAATGGTCACAACAAAAATGAGGAAAGCGGCAAACTCTGGGCTCCCGCGCGGCTTGAGTATAGCTGAGAATGAGAGCGGAACCGCGAATGCGAGCGTCGTGTACAGGACCGTTTGAATCGAAAACGTTTGCTGACCTCGACGACTGGTTATGTCACGAAACACCAAGTGCGACAATGCCAGCAGCGAAATTATCGGATATCCGAACATCAAAGCGAAGATTTGCATGGGGCCGTGCAGTGGCCCGTTTCGAAGCAGCATGAAATTCGCAATCAGCCCCACGACCATGAGTAATGACGACGCACCAATTACTTTCAGATGTACCGAGCACGCGGCAAGTCCAGCGAGAGTTAGGACCATGCCCGATGGTAAAACAAGAATCCATGTGACACCAAGCGTTTCGGGCGCTCGCACGCCCGCGAACGTGCAGGCCACCCAGATGATGAGGTGTAAGTAAGCGAATAGAATATACTTTCGTTCAATCATGATCTTCATCTCGCAGAACGACACCAATCACGCGGTTGCGGCGAGTGATTTAACCACTGGGAAACGCGCGACCCGCAACTCGCGTGCATTGGATTGTTATTGCCGTCTTTGAGCGACCGACTAGTCGTTGCGTTCGCCCGCCTTCAATGCTAGTCGGTTCTCCATTTCGGCATCCCATTTTGTTGGAAGACCAATCAATTCAAGTTCGTAAATCAACATAGCGTCTTCAGGAAGGTCGGGGTAGGTTTTACGTTCGACATACGTCAAATTCGGAGGGACCTGAATCATTCGTCTTCCTGCCAGCTGCATTCCAATCAGTCCATATTCTATACCGACGCAACAGTCACGAGCACCAACGCGAATCGAATACGGTTCTTGATCAGCCGATGCAAAGACCAAATCCCCTTTACGTCGAGTACAGCGACAACGACATACCGCGACATCGCCCGGCACAACCTTGCGACCAGTACCAATTTGGACGTCAGTAATTTTGAGACTTTGTGGAGGCTTCATCTTAGGCAATAACGTTGGAATTCACCACGCCCGCGCGATTGGTCAACCATCAAGCAAAGCACCGTCGCGGGCTGTGGTGCAATTTTTTGTTCCCGATGTTTTCCGAACCCGAGTACATGGCTTGGACGACTTTACCAATATACAGGCCAGCTCGTACTCAAGTTCTGGTCGGCAACCGCATGACAATTGCGCGAACTAATCCAGCAATGATGTTCCCCATGCCAAGGCAAATTGCCATTAGAGGTAATCGCTCTTTCGAAGGAGGCAACAACGCAAAGACGAGCCATGCCGAGAAACACGCGGCAATCACAACGATTCCAGAAAGCACATTCGCGGTACTGAGATTGGGTTTCATTCTTCTCACTGACGGACGGCGTTGGTTCGCCGATTGGTTCGTGGCAGTGTCCTTAGGACGTCGGTTTTAACATCGGGAACGTTTAAAATCACCGATGTTGCGAGGGATTGAGCCACCATTGAAAAATGACCTTACTCGCAACTTCGGTGGATTTTTTTGTTCGTCGGTTTTTGGGCTGTGGGGTTACGTTACCGAAGCAACCGACGATTGATTCGTTAGTGTAACGTCCAACGAACGTCAGGGCAATCTTTTGCAGCACTAGGCGATTATTGGAGATCGTCCACGCGAGTATTGCGATCGCGATGATCGCTGCGAGTTGATCGCGTTCTCGGTTCGGTTTTAGATCCGATGTGGTCACTACCGAAGCAATAGTTGTTCCCGTTGCGGATTGACATAACGACGAAGGCCAGTCTGGTCGAGCACGGAAATTGCAAGCGCACCAATCGCAGCATCGGTTGACCGACGAACGCTTAAAATGACCGATGTTGCGAGGGATTGGGCTACCATTGAAAAAGGACCTTACTCGCAACTTCGGTCCATTTTTTTGTTATTTGGCTTTGTGCCCGCGGTTGTCAAGTATCCAGCCATCCGACGCCCCCACATTGACAGATGAGGTTGGCCGGTAGTTCTCGATATTGAATTATGCCAGTTCCCGCACACATGTCACATGTTGCAGCATTGTCAGATCGTCGTGGCATCAGGGAACACATCTCAGGATGCACGGAGGCCGCTCGGAAAAGTGAAGTGCGGATAAAAATGTCTTCCACAGGTTCCGACATTATTTCCCCGAAATCGCTCTCCCACGCCAGTATTCTACCGTCCGTACAAATAGCAATTGTACACGTCCAGCCACGATAAAGTGGTAACGCGGCATGACGCACCGCAAACGCTCTGTCTGCGCCGGAATATTCAGACACAGCTTTCGCGACAATTTCTGTTTGTCGCGACGACAATGATAGATTTGGAAGCGCCGATTTTTTTAGGGTCACGATGCCGCCAAATAACGACCAGGATCACCTCGCCGCGAGGGATTGGCCCACCATTGAGTTAAAGCACTGTTCGCGGCTGAGGTGCATCCGATGGTTCTGCAATTCGCGGCGGTGGTCGACCAGAATGTATTTCGGTGCATGTCTACAGCCACAGTTAATTTAGAGACCATAGTGGTTCGTTTGCCGGAACGGTATCAGAACCAACAGCGGCCTCAATATAGATCAAAGGCAAAAATACATATCGAATTCTCGTTTCAGCCGTTCGCCATCGGTCAGAGTTTTCTGGTGGAAAGACGAAATAGTAGCCAAGTAATCCGTACTCCTCCGACTTTGCCATCGCGAGTCGCGTCAATATGAGATACGTCGAACAATATGCAAGCACCGCAACAAGTGTAGCTGCTTGGCTATACCGAATTATGACGCGACGCTTTGCCATGCTTTTTCAATTGCAGAACGTTTAAAATCACCGATGTCGCGAGGGATTGGGCCGCCATGGGGCAATGACCTTACTCGCGACTTCGGGCGAGTAGTTTGGATTCTCTTGAGTTTAGGCATGAGGTTTGTGTTCTCTGTTTGCCGCCTAGTTTCCTGGCGGTGCCACATTATATCAGCCTTGCTCAATTGAGTGTCCGCACCCTCTCAGAACCGGACGTGCGCAGTTAACGCATCCGGCTCCCAGCTACCACTTGTCTACCGCTAGCAGGGCTGCCGCCATCGTGCGTCCTCGGGATATCAGATCAGTAAGTTGTTTGGGTTCAGCTAACGGATTGCGCTTCAAGTAACTACTAAAATCTACCAAGCTGATACGGCCTTTCTGGCTGCGACGACATACCCAACGATAAGCGAATCGCTTAGCGGCCTCGCGGTATTTTATCAGGCTTGGCCAATTATCATTGATGCCATAGTACTGATAATGACCTCGAAGCTTGCGGTTTAGCGTCTGCCAGACTTCGCCGATAGGTTGTGTCAGATTATGACGTAACCATTCCTTCAGGTCGGTAAATTTACTTCGCAATTTCTTGCTAGCTGTTTTCCTTTTCAACTTGAATCTGCCCAAGCGGCTGTGGCCGCAGTAATGCGTGAAGCCTAGAAAGTCGAACGTTCCAGGACTTTGGCCGCCATCCAAACGCTTTGTATCACGTTCGGCAAAACGTCCGAATCTCAGTAATTTCGTCTTGTCCTCAGCTAGCTCTAACGAATATCGACCCAGTCGCTTCTTTAAGACCTCTTGGAATCGTCGCGCGTCGCGTTCATATTCGAACGTGCAGATGAAGTCATCCGCATAACGCACCATAGTCGCTTCACCATCCAAACGTGGCTTCACTTCTTTGTCGAACCAAAGGTCCAGCACGTAGTGAAGATATACATTCGCTAATAGCGGTGAAAGCACTGCGCCTTGCGGCACTCCTTCGTCAGTCTCTTCAAAGTGACCTTCGATCATGACACCGGCTTTAAGAAATCGCTGGATCAACCGAAGCATCCGAGGATCACTGATGCGGATTGCAAGCAGGTCCATTAAATGTCCGTGGTCGACGTTATTAAAGAAGCCTTTAATGTCAGCGTCACTCACCCAGTTTACTTTCTGCGTGGCGATGTCATTGCCAAGCACACTTAATGCATCGTGGCAGGACTTTCTCGGTCGGAACCCAAAGGATATCGGTAAGAAATCCTCTTCGTAGATTCGTTCCAAGATCATCACAATCGCTCTTTGGACGAGCTTATCCTCGACACACGCTATGCCCAGTGGTCGCGTTTGCCCTTTACCTTTTGGGATGTTGACGCGAAGACTTGGGTGCGGACGATAACTTTCACGATGCAACTGGATAACGACGCGCTGGAGATTGCTCTCCAAGTCCGCTTCGTATTGCTCCACCGTTTGGTCATCAACGCCCGATGCTTTGCCTCGTTCAAGTCTGTAAAAAGCTTGTCGTAGTAAGTCTACGGTGATCGCCGAGAAGAGGTTGTTAAACACCTCCGCAGCGTTGCTCTTTGCTCGATCGGTGATGCGATTCAAACGGCTTATCACTGAGTCTCCAACACTGGGTCTGGTCAGTGGCCCCTTGAGTTCGCGTGGTAGCTTAGCCGCCTTCCCTTCACTGGCGTTACCCAGCTTCGTTTCACCCACTTGGTCTGTAGGTTGCTGTGGTACTATTCGGCTATCCGACTGCCCAATGCCATTTGCAAGCCTCTCCTCTTCGGATTGGTGATGCATACTCAGCTCGACATGGTTGGAATCCATGCCGGGTAAGAACAGTTGGGCTCTCTCTGGTTGCTTTGATGACATAATGTGAAGCGCGAATGGGCGTTCGACCCCGGGTCTCTCAACATCGCTCGCCAATCACGCGATGCCAAGTATTGCCTTCCAGTATGCACACACCTTGGGCAGGATCCGACAGTAACAAGAATTTCGGGGCTCAATACCATTCAGGGCGGGGTAGCTAGTCCCTACCTTTCATCCTCGCTTCCTTTCTGTGTACGCTTCAACGTTGAACTTCGGCCCTTGCCTTATAGCAACGCTGCAACACTCGATACTGAGCCTCTGGCTAAGAGCTACTCAGGCGGGAGTCACACCCGCCTGTCTTCAAACCATTTCCAGAACGCACGTGCAACGCTTTGTTCGGCACGGTTTTACATTTTGTTGTCAGCGTCAATTGTGAGCGCGTCATCTGTCGGCTCATTCCATTCAGCGTTCCAGCATTCGTGGATGCGTTTCAGAACCTCAATTGGATCTTGGCCATCCGCCTCGTATG
>JANODD010000261.1:0-22810 GCA_031412515.1 Planctomycetia bacterium
CTTTGGTTCACGCTGAACAAGTGTGGGCCAGCAATGACCCACTCAACGCAACAGTCGTAAACACAGCTTCGCAAGCTCGTACGCCCTATTTTGAAGAAACAGCCAGCCAGTCCGGAACGAGGATTGGCCGCTATCGACTCATCGAAAAGATTGGCGAGGGCGGAATGGGAACAGTCTGGTTGGCCGAGCAGGAAGAACCCGTCAAACGTCGTGTCGCGCTAAAGCTGATTAGGTCTGAATTGGCTTCCCAGAATGTGATCGCTCGTTTCGAGGCGGAGCAACAAGCGCTGGCGTTGATGGACCACCTCAACATCGCCAAGGTGTTCGACGCTGGAACTACGGCGGCCGGCCGACCGTTCTTCGTGATGGAATTAGTCGATGGAACCCCCATTACTAAATACTGTGACAAAAACCAGTTGAGTGTGGATCAGCGCCTGCAACTCTTTGTACAGGTTTGCAGAGCCATTCAGCATGCGCATTTGAAAGGAATCATTCATCGCGACCTCAAGCCAACTAATGTTCTGGCCGCCGTCATTGACGGCCAGGCGATTCCCAAAGTCATCGACTTCGGATTGGCCAAGGCAACTCAAGGTCTGAAGTTGACGGATAAAACGATGATGACCGAGTTCGGTGCGGTTGTCGGGACACTGCAATATATGTCGCCGGAACAAGCCGAACTAAAAGGAGTGGATGCCGATGATGTCGACACTCGGACGGATATCTATTCGCTTGGCGTGATGCTCTATGAACTGCTGACGGGCTCCACGCCTTTAGACAAGCAGACTCTAGGGAAAAACGCTCTGTTGAAGGTTCTCCGAATTATTCGTGAAGATGTCCCGCCTCGTCCCAGCAACCGACTGAGTTCATCATCACACGAGGTGACAGCAAAAGTCGGCCTTCAGCGTAGGCTTTCTCCAGGTCGACTGCAACTTATCTTGAAGGGGGATCTCGACTGGATTGTTATGAAGGCTCTGGATAAAGATCGCAACCGCAGATATCAAACCGCGAATGACTTAGCACGTGACATCTCCAACTATTTGTCGGGCGATGCCGTTGCCGCTCGGCCACCTTCGACTTGGTACCAGGTGCAGAAGTTCACAAGAAGAAATCGCGGAGTCGTCGCTGCCTTGCTCGCGATCGCTGCCATGTTGGTTCTGGGTATCGCCGGAACGAGTTACGGACTGCTTCAAGCGAACCAGAAAACCCAACTCGCGGAACGCAAGTCGCAAGAAGCGTTGGAAGAACGTGCCAACGCCGTCGAGGCGGAAGGAAGAGCTACTGTAGATTCTCAACGTGCACGCGATTCCGAGGCGGCAGCAAAGTTTCAGCTTGCGGTTGCCAGATACGATGCTAATCGAGCGGTGGAGGCTCGCGCGCTGCTCCATCAGATCCCACAGGAATACCGTAACAACTTCGAGTGGCACTATTGCAACCGGCGATTTCAGGGCAGCGACATTACATGTTACGGGCACACGAGCGATGTGTACGAGGTCGCTTTTACTCCTGACGGAAAGCGGGTCGTTTCGGCAGGCAAAAGTGGGACGATCCGATTATGGGATGCAATTACCGGAAAGCAACTCGGCATGCTTGAGGGGCATGAGGGCGACGTGTTGGGTCTGGCAGTCAGCCCGAATGGTTCCCTTATTGCGTCAGCGGGTTTTGACAAGACAGTCAGACTGTGGGACGCGGAATCGGGCAAAATCATCCGCACCATGACCGGTCATGCTGGCCCAATCAGAGGCCTCGCATTCAGTCCGGGCGGAGGGCGAATCGCGTCGGCATCGGATGACAAAACCGTGAAGGTGTGGGACACAGTGACGGGCGAGGTAATGATCACAATTACTGGTCACACCGAGTCCGTTTCGGGTGTTGCCTTCAGTCCTGACGGCGTGCAACTTGCTTCGACCAGCAGAGGTGACCAAACGGTGCGAATCTGGGACTCACGAACCGGGATGCAAATCAAGGTCGTCCACCATTCCCGTCCGGAATTACGACGCCTTACTTTCAGTCCCGATGGCACTCGGTTGGGCTCCGTCACTTATGGCAGTTACTTGCTGTGGGATACGCAGACCTGGGAACTTGTCGCCGAAGTGCGAGCGCACAATCACGTCGTTCGTTGCGTCGCCTTCAGTCCGGACGGAACTCAGTGCGCGACCGCAGGTGATTCAACGGAAATCAAGCTGTGGGACTCTCGAACTGGCAAATTGATCAATACGCTCAATGGGCACGCCAAAACGGTATGGGGCGTCGCCTTTAGTCCCGACGGAACGCGACTCGTCTCCGCCAGCGCGGACAGAACCGTCAGGATCTGGAATACACAGGGCGATAACGATCTCACGCTGAGTGGGCACTTGGAACATGTTCATTGCGTCGCCTTTAGTTCGGATGGCAGGCAACTCGCATCGGGAGCGGAAGCAGTCATCCTGCGGGACGCGCAGACGGGCGATGTGAAATTCAGGCTGGAGGGGCATACGGCTTCAGTTGCGGAACTGTCCTTTAGCCCGAACGGGACGCGGCTTGCTTCGGCATCGGATGACAACACGGTTCGCCTATGGAACACCGAAGCGGGTGAAGAAGTCGCCGTCTTGAAAGGGCATACTAATTGTGTTACCGGAGTCTCGTACAGTCCCGACGGCAACAGACTTGCGTCGTCAAGTCGGGACGGGACGATCAAACTCTGGGACGCGCAAGCACATGAGGAAACCGCCACGCTCATAGGCCATGGTGGTGTGGTGTACTGTGTCGTATTCAGCCCCGATGGATCGTGTCTCGCATCCGCGAGCAGTGACAACACTGTCAAGCTGTGGGACGTAAAGACTGGCATTGAAATTCGAACGTTAACGGGGCACACAGGGCTCGTGAGGACGGTGGCGTTTGACCAGGCGGGTAAGCGACTTGTGTCAGGCGGCTATGACACAAAGATCCGAGTTTGGGATGTTGCCTCGGGCAAGCAAATTGCGACCGCCCATTCCAGCGGCGGCGCAGTATTTGGGGTCGCCTTCAGTCCTGATGGCAAGCGATTCTCAGCGGGTGGGACAAACGAGTCCGTTCAACTATTTGAAACTTTGAGCGGTCAGGAAATCATGGCCCTTTTCCCAGGCAAATCAAGTGTTGAATCCGTCGCCTTCAGTCCTGATGGCAAACGGCTGGCCGGCGCCGTCGCCGGAAATGGTTTCATACGAATCTGGGACGCACCTGATAAGCACGAAACCGCAATCCTGAGAGAACACACCAACGCGGTAACAAGCGTGACCTTCAGCCTCAATGGTACACGAATCTACTCGGAGTCCGAAAATGAAAAACTGGTCTGGAATGTCGCGACGCGCGAGACGCTTCCAGATGCAATGTGGGAGCCACCCGAAGTGATCACCCAAACAAGTCCCGATCATCGATGGTTTGTGACCACCGAATCAAACAACGTCGTGCTGGTCGATCTGCAGTACAAGAATGGCGCCGACGACAAAGCAAGGCGAAAAACTAAAGCGAGCTTTGATTCGTTCTGGCATCAAGAGCAGGCGACAGACGCCACCACAGCGAAGAACTGGTACGCCGCAGTTTTCCATTATGCATTGCTGATGCAGAAAGATCCTGTTCCGGCGACATATTACGATGGCCTGCAATCGTCTTTTAAAAAACTGAATTCGCAATTTGAACGGAACGGTCGCGACCTCGAGCCATACCTCGCGATGGTGGTCCGGGAAGCTCTGAGGCTGCCATCCTTCAAGGAATCTGCTCGCGGATCAAATCCCCCCGAATTCGCTCGGTAGGGATCGCAAAGCGGCAATGCGATCGATTCGTCAATTACCGACGGTCTTGAGCGGGACTACTCACGGAAGGCAAGATGGAGCCTTTGCGAGAGGGGTTCCTTCGGATGGTGCCACCCACCTACTTGACGCAAGGCCGTTTTTTGGTACGTTAGTGACAGATGGGAGAACTACTATGAGGAGAATGACCGATGGTAAGGCCGACTAGGGATGAACAGTTTGTGGCTAACGAGGTTTGTATAATACATGCGGTACAGAGGTGTGTGCGCAGAGCTTTTCTTGCGGGCGTTGATGAAGTGTCCGGCGTCGATTACTCGTTCAGACGCGAGTGGATTCGGCGACGGATGGAAGCGCTGGCGTCGGTCTTTGCCGTAGATGTCCTGACCTACGCAATTCTCTCAAATCACTTGCACCTGATCTTACGCAATCGGCCCGATGTGGTCGCGGCGTGGTCAGACGAAGAAGCTGCACTCAGATGGCTGCGTGTTTTTCCAGGCAGGAGGCTGGACGAACAACTGGCTGAACCCACTGAAAACGATGTGCGGACACTGGCTGGCAATTCGCAGCGAATGACTGAGGTTCGAAGTCGCTTGTCGGATATCTCGTGGTTTATGCGAGCCCTCAGTGAACCGATCGCACGACTTGCCAATAAGCAAGATGATTGTCGCGGGCATTTTTGGGAAGGACGTTTTAAAGCGCAGCGAATTGTCGATGAGTCGGGCTTGTTGGCCTGCGCGATGTATGTGGACTTGAATCCGATTCGAGCCGCGATGGCCCAGTCGCCTGACGAAGCAGTGCATACATCAGCCTATGATCGCATTAAGGCTGAGCGCGGCGAGGAGATCCCGTCAGCGGCTTTTGACTTGGTGCCCGTCTCGACCGAGCAAGCCGGTAAGCATCAGCGTGAGGCCACTGTTGCTGAGAAGAAGAAACAGCGGCAAGCGAAGCGTCGCAATCCGACTGGCAAGCGAATCTTGCGTGACAGTTGGTTAGCTCCGATGACACTCTCGCCGAAGTCGTTGGCTGACGATCCGCAAGTCCACACCGCCGGCGTTCGAGCGAGCGATAAGGGCTTTTTGAATCTGCCATGGCGAGACTACCTTGCATTGCTGCGATGGACGGCCAAGCAACGAGTGAAGGAAGCAGTAACCGAAGTGCCTGCGAAGCTTCAAGCCGCTTTAACGTCACTGGGCATTGAAGTGTCAATGTGGCGAGACTTGGTATGGAATTTCAAGCGTTACTTTGGCCGAGCTTCCTGTGCAGGCAGTCCAGAGTCAATGGCTGCTGACGCAGCCCGAACTGGCAAGCGTTTCCATCGCGGCCAGCGACAGGTTTCAGAGTGTTTTGCCGGAACGAGCTAGAGCTGCTTAAGGCGCATTTGAAGCGTGCCAATTTTAAAGCCATCGCAACGGTTGGCTGCCGGGTTGTGCTTGGACCATTGCAGACCTGAAAGACTCCGACGCAAAAAAATTCACTTCGCCAAAGATGCAATCTTCGACGAATTACTCTCGCAGTGAGTTCGCGTATCCGCTTTAAGGCTGTCCGAATATATGCCTGGGGCTCTCCAGGTATATGCCTGGCACCATCCGCTGCTCTCTGGCGTTGACGCCAAATACGAGCACATTGTTTCTACTCCATCGGCTTCATCGCGCATCTCTAAACCAAATTCAGTACTCAGGCTCCTCATCCCCCGGCCCCTTCTCCTCGGAATACCGAGGAGAAGGGGAGACACATATTCTAAGAGTATTCTCACTTCAATGATGTCCCTCGCTTGATGCATTCAGGTCGCCTTCGATACTCTCGCATTGGAAGCGACTTGCGACGCTTACTTGATCCTTACAGTCACACTCGCGCTGCAAATGATTCTCGATTCCGAAAGAGCATAGCAGGTTGCGTTTCTGACGACTTGGCGGAGGCGCCGCATTTCCGTAGGCGCTGCCGAAGTTGTTCTCCGTGCCGAGAATCCAAGCCATAGATAAGCCGATTGATTCCGCAGAGAACCATTCGGATGGTGCCACCCTGTGAAGTATTTTGGCAAGTGTATGTAGCTGGTTTCGTGAGAAACCGGGCGCACCGGTGCCCTTTCTACTGCATCCGGTTTCTCACGAAACCAGCTACTGTCTAACAGTCAAACGAATCCTAAAAGTTAAACATCTAGTGAAATTGATTTGTAAAAGAATTAGTGCGTACGGCTCACAACGCGTCTCGTTCGTTTTCGAGTGAGCAGGCCTGCGACGCCAACAATTGCAGCTAGCACAAACGATGAAGGCTCGGGAACAGCGGTGATGCCGGTGACGGTAAAATTATCGATGCCAATCGCTTGACTGTTCACACCGGTAGTATCGATGGTCCAGCGAAGATAATAGTTTTGACCGTTCGCAATCGACAGCCCAGTAACACTTCCTGTCTTCGCGATTGTGTCCAGGGCACTACCTGGAGTGGGAGTGCTGTAAGCGCTGGCTCCTGTCGAGTAAGCACCGGAATCTCCTTGATTAAAAGCTGTCCAGGTGGAGCCATTGTTGCTGGTAAAGAATGTACCGTTCGCGGCGGCTGTATTCACTCGGAATCGCTCCCAGTCGAAACCAAAATTTAATTGAGTTAATGTCGAACCTGTACTGTTAAGTATTTGCAGCATGATGTGATTAGGGGTGGTGAAGGACCCCGAGGTCATGGCACCAATGGCTCGGTCACCGGTCAAGCCGCCGAAGTTGTAAGTGCCTCCCGTTGCAAACGTCGCACCGGAACTGTGTACTTGAGTTACTGAGGCAACTCCGCCAGCAAAAGTTGGCGTAGCGCCTGTACCGAATACCCATCCGCTCGTATTTAGGGTACTGAGATTGGTTGCCGTCCCAAGTAAATCAAAGTTCTGCTGAACGACAACATTGACGCTGTTTAGAACCAGTGCTGCGGAGCTTGGGCAAGCGACCGATAGAACCACGCAAACAGTAAGAAGCAATCTCTTCAACATGCTCATTCTCCGTAATTCATGGATTACAAACTGAAGATGTAATTTTCGCCGCATGAGAATAGCAGATGATTCAGTTACCCGCTCGAATGGGTGCAGTGCAGTCGGTGCCGGAGCGACCTCGATACTCTGGCCTGGGGGAGCGTCGGGAAACGCCCTCGAGCCCAGTGGCGCGATGGGGTTGTCGCGTTTAGGATGGCGAGCCACCGCCTTTCTTTAGCGTTCTGACCAAATCGACGAGTCCTATTAGGGACATCATTCGCTAATTCCATATAGACTAATAAATGGATCGGCTCCCATGAGCTTCCTGAGGCGATTTATTGGCAACTCAGGAACGAGTGGGTTTTTTCTTATCTGCTGATTGCGATGAGTGTATTTCCCCGGGGTAAGTTGCGAGTATGGAACGCCGTGACGGATCAAAACTTTCGCAAAAAATTAATTTGCAAAAAAGTGGTATCGACTCATCTGAGACGGTTTCAGATGCGCCTCTCGACCTGTTTGCGATTGATTTGAGCAGTGAATTGCCGGGTTCTAGCTCACTGCCGTCCGATGCGATTTCTTTCGACGACGATCCTTTTGGTGAAGAATACAAGTTAGCGGACATCTCGATCGAGAATAACGATCCTTTTATAGACTTGCCGGATTTGGCTCCCGATGCAGTAGATGTCCCCGTAGATGTCCCCGTAGATGTCCCCGTGCTCGACACCGTCGTAAATAGCCAGTCTTTGAAAGACACTGCAGCCGCTTCGGTTGTCGCCACAGCTGGTATCCCTGTAGTCACCGCCACAGCTGCTCCAATGTCAGCGGTTGCCGCCGAAGTAGACAATTTAGAAGGCCCTTTAGTAACCCAGGCGGACTTGGTGCGACGCCGGTTCTTTCTGACCGCGGCACCAAGCTGGGCGATCAGCCTGGGAGTTCACGTAGCGGTCCTGTTTCTATTGGCCGCGCTATCAATGAATCCAATTCGGGAGGCCATCGGGAACGCACTGGACGCTGGTGGCGGGAATGAAGGCGAAACGTTGGATGACACGGAACCGCCGGGACCTGCCCAGTCGGTCGAAGCTGAATCGAGTGGGGAAGAGTTCTCGACTTCGACTCCGATCGTTACAGAAGTGGTCAGCATGCCCGTGGTAAGCACAACAGCGATGTCGACCGTTGCAGGCATCAATTCGGTATCGATGAACAATGTCACGGAAAGCGTCCTCCCCAGTTCCATGATTGGTTCTGGGATGAGCAAAATGATGACATCGCTCAACGGCCGGGGCGCGGGCATGAAGGGTGAGATGCTGGAGCGGTTCGGTGGCACCGCGAATAGCGAGAAAGCAGTCGCAGCTGGACTGAAGTGGATCGCCGCTCACCAAGCACCCAATGGCGGATGGACGTTTGCATGCTCGCGATTCTGCAGGGGGCAATGCAAAGGTGATGGTACGAAGGTCGAGGCAGTCAATGGAGCGACCGCTCTAGCTCTTTTACCTTTCCTCGGTGCCGGACAAACGCATATGTCAGGTCAATACAAAGACACCGTCAAAAAAGGCCTAGCGTTTCTCATTCAGAACATGAAAGTAACACCTGGCCCCACCCCACATGGATCGTGGCATGAACCAGGCGGCAACATGTATTCGCACGGTTTGGCATCGATTGCAATTTGTGAAGCCTACGCAATGACGCGTGATCCTGACTTAGTTCAGCCCGCGCAATTAGCGATCAACTTCCTTGTCTATGCTCAAGATCCTCGCGGCGGCGGATGGCGCTATGAACCACATCAAGCGGGCGACACCTCCGTTGTCGGTTGGTGTCTGATGGCGCTCAAGAGCGGCGCGATGGGAAACTTGACCGTCCCGCCAACTGTGTTTCGCGGTGCATCCCAGTTCCTCGACTTGGTGCAAACAAACGACGGAGCTTATTACGGTTACGATAAACCAAGTGCGGCAGTGCGTAATCCGACTAGTGCCATCGGTCTGCTTTGCCGAATGTATTTAGGTTGGAGCAAAGACAACCCGGCGATCAAAGAAGGTATCGCCCGGTTGAGCAAGGCTGGGCCCTCGGTCGACAACCTTTACTACAGCTACTACGCAACTCAAGTCATGCGTCATCAAGGTGGTGCTGATTGGGAAAAGTGGAACACCAAGATGCGCGAGGATTTGATCAAGTCGCAATCCAGTGCCGGCCACGAAGCCGGAAGTTGGTTTTTTGAAAGTGGTCACGGCAAAGAAGGTGGACGGCTCTATTCTACCGCCATGGCTACCATGATTCTGGAGGTGTACTACCGGCATATGCCGCTCTATACTGACAAATCGTCTGACGAAGAATTTGAACTGTAATCTGTAAAAAACGAACACTGTAACAGCTTGTCTTTGTTACAACTTCGAATGAGGGCGATTGGGATGCGAACGGTTTCCGGTGTGGTCTCGTTAAGCCTTTTAGTTGCTGTTCTTTTGGTTATCGCGCCGGCGGTTGCTATTGGGCAACAACCTAAAAAGCCCGCTCCGAAAAAGATGCCTTCACAGAAGTTCAAAGGCTATGGTCTCCCCGAAGTCGTAAAGATTGCCCCGAAGCAATCGATGCAAGTCGTCCGAGTTGAAGCGGGTAGACGAGCTGAAGCCAAAGCGACTGCCGCAAAGATCGATGCCTTGGTAGAAGCTAACTTAGAGAAAGTTAAGCAAAAACCTAATAAAGAAGCTGACGACTACACCCTTGTTCGACGAGCTTTCTTGGATGTCGCTGGCACTATTCCAACGCTGGTTCAAACCAATGCCTACGTGGCCAGAAAAACTGAAAAACGGGAGGCCCTTGTCGACGGGCTGCTCAGTTCACCCGGTTACGTTAGCAACATGTACAACTACTGGGCGTCGATTTTGCGCATCAAAGATCGCCCTGACAATAACATGCTTGCCTACGCTTATCGCGACTGGGTGAAAGAGCAGCTGCGCATCAATCGACCTTACGACGAATGGGTCTATGAGATGCTGACCGCCGAAGGCAAGTTGTGGCAGAATCCAGCCGTCGGGTACACGCTGCGGGATACAGGCATGCCGCTGGTCCATGTCGACAACACAGTCCGCGTTTTCCTCGGCACTCAAATCGGTTGCGCGCAATGTCACAACCATCCGTTCGACAAATGGACTCAAAAAGAATTCTATGAACTGGCCGCGTTCACCCATGGAACATCGACACGCGATGCGAATGGCAGCCCAGCGTTTGCCAATGGCAATCCGACGGTGCGACTAAAAGATGAAATGAAAAAGAAGGATCCCAGCGCTGTCTTGAAGGGAAACTTCACGCTGCTCATCAACGCTAATCTGTTTAACGTTTCGTCGAAGAAGCGGCCATTGAAATTGCCACATGACTACAACTATGACAATGGCAAACCGAATGAAGTCGTCGCGCCCAAAGTACTATGGGGTCAAGTACCAGCGTCTGCCAAGAAGGATTCGCCTCGCGAACAATTCGCCCACTGGTTAACTTCCGCAGAGAATCCTCGCTTTGCAAAGACCATGGCAAATCGCTTGTGGAAAAAGGTAATGGGGGTCGGACTGATCGAACCGGTTGATGACTTGCGCGATGATTCTCCATGTGAGAACCCAGAGCTGTTAGAGCTGCTGACCAAGGAGTTTGTTCGCTTGAAGTTCAATCAAAAAGAGTTTCTGCGAACGTTGATGTACACCAAAACTTATCAACGTGAGAGCAGTGATTTTGATCCGTCGATGGCCGAGTTCTATCATTACCCGGGACCAACACTTCGGCGTCTAACTGCCGAACAGATCTGGGATTCGATTCTGACGTTAGCGATTTACAATCCCTATCCTTTCGAATTGCCCGCGGCGAAAGCGTTTGGCGATGTAGTCGACTTAGACTTAGCCAAAGTTACGCTGCCTGAGCTGGAAGGACATGTCAAGCAGTTTGAAGAATCGATGAGTCCAGCGGCTCGCAATGCGATCATGAACACGGCAGCCTATCGTCGTCAGGTTCTGGCGCGGGCGTCTGAGCTGCCGTCACCGCTGCCCGCACAACACTTCCTGCGGCAGTTCGGGCAATGTGATCGCGAGACCATTGAAGGTGACAGTACCGATCCAACGGTACCGCAGATACTCACCATGTTCAATGGAATGTTTACGCACATGATGCTTGAACAGGGCTCCGTTATCTACGACAGCATTCTCAGCTGCAAGACTCCGCGTCAAATCATGGACGTCATGTTCTTGACCATTCTCAATCGCATGCCGACTGAGAAAGATCGCGATATAACCATGCGCGAGATCAGTCGTGGCGACACAGCCATGGGATATGGCAACGTCGTCTGGGCACTTATTAATACTCGAGAGTTTTTGTTTATCCAGTAGCGAAAATCCAGCAACGAGAATCATGCCAAACTTTCACAATCCGACACGACGTTCATTTATGGCGGATGCCGCAACTCGCTTGCTAGGTGTCAGCTTTGCAGGGTTCGCTGCTAGCCAATCAATTAGCTCGTTAGCTCAAGCTGCACCGATGGCGGCTAGTGGGAAGGCGAAGAGTGTCATTTACTTGTATATGACGGGTGCGATGAGCCATTTGGATACGTTTGATCCCAAGCCCGGTGCATCCAGCCAGGGAGAAACGCAGCCCGGCAAGACGAGTGTTCCTGGAATTCAGATCAGCGACAAACTGCCCAAGCTTTCTTACTTGATGAATGAGATCGCTTTGGTTCGTTCGCTGACAACCTTGACCGGCGCGCACGAGCAAGGCAACTACCTGATGCACACGAGCTACGCGATGCTCAACTCGATTCGTCATCCAGCTATGGGAGCATGGGCCGCGCACACTTTGCCCAAACGGGCCGGCAGCCTTCCAGCGAACGTGTTGGTCGGTTCATCGTCAGGCCACCCTGGATCAGGCTTTCTCCCTGCTTCGTTGGCCCCGGTGCCGATTTACGATGCATCAATTGGGCTTGAAAATACAAAGAGCCCCAGCTACTTGGAAGAAGATCAATTTAAGCACCGAATGTCACTGGCAAATCAGTACGACCAAACATTCAAACGAGCCTACAGCAGTCGCTTAGTCGAAGCTTACGATCAAACATACCGCGAAGCTTTGAAGCTGATGAACTCGAACGAGTTGACGGTATTTGACATCAAGCAGGAAGATGAAAAAACTCGGAAGCTTTATGGTGAAGATGCGTTGGGCCAAGGTTGCTTGCTGGCGCGACGATTAGTTCAAGCAGGCGTAAAATTTGTTGAAGTTGAATTCGGCAGTTGGGATCATCATCAGGATATCTACACGCGGTTGCCGAAGATGTGCAATAATCTTGACAATGCATTGGGGGCGCTTATCCGCGATTTGAAGACAACTGGTTTGCTAAAAGAAACACTGGTTGTGTTGGCTACTGAGTTCGGTCGTACTCCGATCATTAACGAAAACGCTGGCCGTGATCATCATCCGGGTGTGTTTTCTGGGCTTCTTTGTGGTGCTGGGATAAAGGGTGGCGCCGTGTATGGAAAGTCGGATGACATTGGGCATTCACCCGATGAAGACTCTGTCCAACCGCCAGATTTCAATGCTACCATCGCAGCCGCCATGGGTTTGCCACTCAAGCAAGAGTTCATTGCTCCCAATGGGCGGCCATTTAAGATCTGTGACCACGGCGAGCCAATCACTAAACTGCTCGCTTGACTTGCTGTTGAAAGTTGTAACGATGGTGGGGTATGCTCCCAGCTTGCTTGGTGCAGGTCGTGTGAGCCGACGGCGTTAGCCGCGGGTGACCGAAGGATTTGTCGAAATTAACAACTTGTCGAAATTACGCGCAACGTGAACTTCAGCGTTGGCTAGACGGCGAGCAGTCTGGGCCGCCCGACTTCGAGACCCGCGGCTAGCGCTCTTGTCTTTACCCACTACTTTTTGCGCCACTATAGGGAAACCTAACGTTTTCTTACTCGTGCTCAGTCCGCAGGACGGTGCTCGTGCTCGTGCTCGTGCTCGACCGGTCGGGGCCTTTCGAGCACGAGCACCATTTCATTGAGCACGAGCACGATTACGGGCAACGAATTAAGGGTAAAGGCAAGGCTAGCGCTGTCGGCTCACATTTACCAGCGGCTAGTCGGAGATCCAAGAATTGCAAACTGAAATTCCTGGAAGCATACCCCTCCTAAACCCTCAGAAAAGCAATGTTAACTAATCACAATCCAACTCTGTTCGGTCTCTTCTCAATAATATGTTTATTCGCAGCCCCCGTGTTTGCTCAAACACGCGGCTTTCCTGCGCCCGTTCCGGCGTCAACTTTGGCGGTTGATACTCTCTTAGGACATTGGCAAGCGATTCAAAACGATCTTCGGACTACCGTCGGTCCTAAGCGTCGTCCTGAATTTGCATTTCGCATATTGGCCCGTGAGCTACTGTCCCCAGAAACTGTCAAAGGCGCCAGCGTTGGTGGTCAGAACGTCGAGAAACTTTCACCTGATCTTTTACCAAAACGAATCATCCTTGTCATGGGCGGACTGCAAGGTTCAATTACAAGCGCTGAACGATTTGCATTAGCGATTAGCGATGCAATGCATGCCCCGCGGGATACTCGCATGGCTGTGTTTGGTTATCCCAACGATGGCTCGATCTGCGAATCATCGGCAGTATTGCGCGAGATGCTCACTGACTTGCACCAGCAATCGCCTGAAACCAGAATATCAATCGTCGCGCATAGCATGGGTTCCTTAGTTGCTCGTCACGCGATCGAGCCGACTGCTTCTCAAACGGGTTGTCAACTCTCGTGCGTGGATCAGTTGGTGATGATTTGCCCGCCGAATCATGGTTCGGTGTTGGCACAATATGCTGATGCGCTCGAATTTCCGGACGCATTGGGCAGGTTGCAAGTTGGTTCGCTGTCGTTTACACAAGTGCTCGAGTCGTTGGTTAACGATGGACTTGGCGAAGCCTGTGAGGAGTTAGTCCCTACTTCAGCTTTTCTCGAAGAACTCAATAGTCGTCCTCGCGCTGCCGGAGTTCGCTATAGCATCGTAAGCGGAACGGGCGGTCCTGTCACGCCGCTTGTTCGACTGGCTAGTTCCGTTGCATTTAAAGAGGCTCGCAATCGGACTCGCATCAAACAGTTACCCAATGCCAAAGATATCATGAACCGTGTTGATGAGTTTCTGCTCAGCAACGAATTTGCTCAAGGGTTGGGCGACGGTGCCGTCTCCCTGGAATCTGCCGCACTTTCAGGAGTGACTGCTTTCTTTAAGGTTCCCATAAATCACGGCGAGTGGGCTCAGATCGACAAGCCTCAAGTGCAGCAACTTGTTCAGCGGACTGCGGAGTTGCTCGTGGCGGACGCTGCCAGCGTCCGCAAGTAGCATCTGCCACGGGGTTAGAACCTTTTGCGAATGAACATCAGGCTTCGATCGAAGGTATTCACTTGATCGGCGCTGAACATGGGAAGCATCCGAGCGAGGTGGTCGGCGATTTCGCTGGCAGGGTCGTCGTGCATCTCGCGAATCGTCTTGAAAAGTGTGTCTTGCGACAGCCCGCCGCGACCGGCTCCAGCCAGTACATCGGCGGAAGCGATCATGAGCAAGTCGCCCGCTTCTAAGTAAAGCTGTTCGTTGCGATAAGTGCTGTCGGGTTGCAGTGCGAGCATTGTGGTGTTGCCCGCGATCATGCGATAGCCACGACAGCCGATGACATAAGCGCAAATGTCGCCAGCGATCGCCAGCTGAGTTGAACCTGACTCTGGATGGACTTGCAAGTAGCACAGTGAACTCCGCCAATCGCCTTCCTGCGTCCCCCATAGAATTTCGTTGGCCTTGCGCATCACTTGCGATGGTTTGTGATTGGAATTCCAGCAGGTTTCGACAATGGTCTGGACGCTGGTGGCGACTAGTGCTCCTGCGGTACCGATGGTTGCTGCATCACCCATGGCAGCGTTGATTTGTCCAAATTTATTGATGTTCCATGTGTGGAAGTTTCCGCCTAAGGCTTGCCCTTGGTAAGTCCAACCGGCGAGTTCGTAGTCTTCGTGTAGCGGTTGCTGATCGGGTAACCGGGAAGCTTGAACGAGGCTGGCGTCTTCAAATTGGCGGTTCAAACGTCGCGTCTTTAGGACTTCTTCGGCAAGCACACTCCGCTCAATGTCGCTGAGGATCTTTTCCGTAGCAGCTTTAGCCGCTTCAATATCCGAGTCGGAAAAGTCGCGGATGTGCTCACTGAAAAGCCACAGCGTTCCGTGTGGCATCGTCGGCGATCCGATCGGAACACACATGGCCGCCGCGTAAGGCTCCGGGCAATTCCACTCGGGAGCAACGCGGGTATTCTCCAGCAGAACGGCATTTCCCATGAGCGCTTCTAGATCGGCTAGTGAACCACGAAGGTTGCGAGGCGGATGCGCTAAGGAAGAGGCAGGCATGCCCCAACAACAACGCATCTTCAGTTCACTGGTCGTATCATCCAGCAGATACAGCGCGGCCGCATCGCTGCTGGTCAGTTCCGAAGCTCGATGCAGCGAATCGAGCAGGCGATCGGCAAGCTGATTACCTTCGTCGCTGCGAACGTTTACGCCGACTTGAGTTGCGAGTTTAGCTTCTTGGTTTGAGAGAGCTTTCTCGGTTTCGTTGAGTCGCTGAACGAGCGAGTCGATCGACTCAAGCAACTGCCATGCGGACTCCTCGCCGGTCATGGGCATATCGAGCAGGTCCTCTGCGTCCAGAAGACCATCCAGCATTGCAACATTCACCAGCTCGACGCGCTGACGGAGGGGATTAACTCGGTCGTCGCCGTTGCCCATTTTTGAGGCTGCATGCGGTGTGGCCGACAGAGCTCGCGGTTGCCAGCCCGTCGCTTCGGTAAAATCATCCATGAGTTGCTGGATGTCAAACGTACGAGGTTGTTTTGCCTCGTTGCGATCGTTTGGGTTAGTTTCCTCAGTATGGATTCGCAGGTGTGATGAGCGCTTATTAGCCACTGCGTGCCTTTCAAAGTCGACGTTTGCCCGGATGATATGCGATTCGTTCGCAGATCTTGGTGACTCACATCCATGTGACACGCGCCGCCGACTTGAAATCTTGTGACTAATTCATGTTGCATTAGTCCACAGGTTGAACGTCGGCCGCTCAACTGATCCTCAGCTAGGGACAGGTATCGGCTGGTGGCAAGCTATTCCGTCTAGTGAAAAGAAACGGGGGGCGGCATTTTCTTCGCAGGATACCGGAAAGGCTGTTTGAGCCGCATATTTGGAATAATCCACTGGGCTGCAGCATTGTAGAACATTTGAGGACACTGCTCGGAAACCGCCACCATCCTAGCTTAACGATCTCGCTTTGTAGACGGTAAACGGTTTTCTTGCTGTTGCCCAAGTCACTTCAAATCTAGTTCGTGCTTATACCGCGTTGGTTGCTTGGCGTTTCACGATTTGCGAGCCACAGCAGGATAGGTGCCGCAACGAAAATCGAGCTGTATGTACCGGTGATGATACCGAACAACAACGCAAAGGCGAACGCGTGGATCCCCTCGCCGCCCCAGATGTACAGAATGATCAACGTCAGAATCGTTGTACCCGAAGTCAGCAACGTTCGGCTGAGCGTTTGGTTCACGCTGTCGTTGATCATTTTAGATGTCAACCTTGGGCTCTTGCCGCGAACTTCGCGAATTCGGTCGAACACAACGATCGTATCGTTCAAAGAGTAACCAATGATCGTCAAAAAGGCGGCGACTTCGGTTAGACCAATCTTAAAATCTTCAATCATCAAGAATTGAAGTGGTCGCACAAACCAATGGCATAGCGCCATGATGCCGAGCGTAATCACTACGTCGTGCAACAAAGCGACAACGGCTGCGACACCGAACGCAACTTTTTGGAATCGGAACCAAATGTAAGCCATGATGAACACAAGGCTGAGCAATACTGCGCCGATCGCTCGCTGCTGCATCTGTCCGGCGACGCGTTCTCCAATGTTACTCAACGACAACCACAGCGGTTGCTTGGCCAACGCATTATCCAAGTTACCGATCACGGCGTTAGTTTGAGCTGCATCAAAGGGTAGAGTCACTTTCCACTGCCCGTGGCCAGATAGACTCTCTTCTGACCAATCTTTTGGCATCGGTTGAGGCTCAACCGCAAAGGCTCCATTCATCAAAGTCAGGTTGGTGGCTTCAGCAGCGGCGATCAGCCGCTTCTTCAACTCAGGGGCATTAATCCTGGCGATTTTGTCCGCTTCCGAACCAGCATTCTCGCTGCTCGATTGAAACTGAAGGAGAAGTGTCGTCGAAGCTGCTGGTGCAGCGCTAACGGCAGGTACTGCTGCTGCCACTGAAGTATCCTGTCCAGCGGGTGTAGTAGCTGGACTTGACGCGTTGTCGGCTGGCGGAGTCGCCGGTGTTGCTTGAGTTGCTGCCGGAGCCGCAGTTTCAGCTGGCGGATTGGTAGTTATTTCAGCAAGTGGCGGAGATGCTTGAGCCGCCGCCTCTGTCGACTTGGTGTCCTGGAACGATACGAAACGAACTGCACCAGGATTGTTGCTCGGGTGAACAGCATCGATTTGACTGGTTGGCTCCTGACTAATAGAACGACCACCGTTTAGGCTCGTCGACTTATCAGGCAGAACCTTCATCGAATAAGTCACTAGGCCGGCTTTTTCTTTCGCGAAGCCTTCAACCAACAGCTGTTCGAGTTCAGCGCGACTCTTGAGCGAAGTGACTAGCGTGTAAACCGTGTCCGCTGGTTCTTTCTCAACGTTGACAAGGGTTGACTGAATGTACTCGCCATTCGAATCCTTATCGAGAATCTTGCGTGTCAGAGCGCGCAGTTCATCCGCTTTAATTGGCTCGGTGGTTTGGAAGGTCACACTTGTACCGCCCGTAAAGTCGATGTTCAAAATGTCCTTACCCCGAAACGCGACGGCTAACATTCCAATCACAATCAGCGTACTGGAGAAAATGAAGCAGGCTTTTTGCTTGCCCATAAAATCGACGTCGCCTTGGCCGAGCACGTTCCGTTTGATGAACTCGATACCGTCCCACATCGATAGATTAACCATCCCAAGTCGCTCGGCAATATCAAACATCAGACGTGAGCAGAAGGTGGCGGTGAACATACTCGTGCTAATACCGATGATCAGAGCGACAGCAAAACCGCGGACCTGGTCAGTACCAATCCAGTACAAAACAATCGCAGCGATCAAGGTCGTTAAGTTCGAGTCGATAATAGTTGTTAAAGCGCGATCAAAGCCGTTTCGAACCGCCATTCGTTTCGCGGAGCCTTTAGCCACTTCTTCGCGAATACGTTCGTAGATCAAAACGTTGGCGTCGACCGACATACCAACTGTTAGAACCAAACCTGCCAAACCAGCTAGGGTCAGCGGTTGGCTGAGGAAAATCATCGAACCATAAATCATCAAACCGTTGATAATTAAAGCGATGCACGCAATCACACCGGCAAAGCGATAATAGCCGAGAATACAAGCGAAAGTGACGATCATCGAGATTGCTGAGGCGTACATGCCGCGCGAGATAGTCGCTTCACCCAAACCTGCACCCACGCGGTTTTCACTTGCCACTTCTTCTTCCAAAGTTGCTGGCAAACGTCCTTCACGCAAGATTTCGACCAGGAATTTCACTTCAGCCTGTGTGAAGTTCCCCGTGATCTGACCATTACTGCTGATTGATCCGTTCAACTGTGGTGCCGAGAGCACTTTGTCATCGAGGATAATTGCCATGCGTCGATGAAAGTTTCCATCTGGCACGTTTCTTACCGTCATTCGAAGCATTTTGGTGCTTCCTTCAGTCGTCAACTTAAATCCGACGGTCGGCTCACCCGTTTTGTTGTCGAATTCCATCGCAGCGCTTGCCAAGTCATCACCTGAAACTTGAACATACTGCTCGCCATTGGCTTCAAGGGCCATCAGCACATCGACGTCGGCAATGTCCTGTCGCTTCATCCAATTTTCAAGCGCATACTCTTCGCTCATCTGGAGCGGCGGATTAACGATCAATTCGCCAGTCCGCGAATTGCGGATAATATCGCCCAGCACTGGAGTCTCAAGCGGACGAATTCCGTTCGGAAGTGCTTTATCACGCCCGACGGTATACCAGCGGCCTACTTCTTTGCCGGCTGCATTTTCGACTGTCATCTTTGTTTTAATACGAGTGTCCGGATTCTGAGCCTGTTGCCGAGCTAGTTCGATGATGTCACCATGATCGCGACTGTTGGCGACGATTCGGAATTGAAGGGCACCGGCGGAAATAATGCGTTTTTTGATTTCAGCTAACTCAAACTCATCCGAGTTTGGAACGATGATTTCAATTTGTGATTCACCGTAGGGTCGAATGGACATTTCATTCGTACCGGACGGGTTCAAACGCGAGCTGAGAGCAGAAGCCAACGCTCCGGCATCAGGCTTAGTTGATCCGTCGGTGGGTTGCTTGATGTTATAGATTAAGTTGGTGCCACCTTTCATATCGGGCCCAAGTTTCATCTGGAAGTTCGCGTTGTAGGCGAACAGCAAGCTGCCGATGATGACGGCCAACATCGTGCCTAATCGAGTGGAAACCGACGGCAAACGAATGGCCTTGCTGATGATGTTGCTGAGCACAAACGGCAAAACGAAGATCGCCAACACAAACACGATGTTATAGACCCACACCTGCCATAATGGCGTTGGCTCTTTGTCGAGTGTCGGAGCGGCTTGAGCCAGCAATTGCATCGGAAAAGCTAGGTGATCTAGCATCGAAAAGCAGTCCATTGGATGTCCCTGAGGAAAAATCTTATTGCAGGCTCGCCAATCATTTAGCAAGCACGATGTGGGAGGTGTTTCTAGGTTTCAGTAAATACTTTTACAACTGCGTCGCGGTTCACAACCATGCGAGTTCCGGTGTTTTCGTCGATTCGAATCGTAATCACAGGTTCATCCGAGTTCGCTTGAATGATCACCCCATGGATGCCACCCGAAGTAATGACGCGATCGTTCTTCTTCATACCGGCCAGCGCTTGCTCATGCGCCAACTGCTGCGTCTTCGCCTGCCTTTGTTGCGGCCAGATGACTATGAAGAAGAACAGCATTACTGCCAGCATCAACAAATTAACGGGGTTGCCGAAGAAACTGGTGAGTAGATTCACTTCCCCCGCTTCCGGCGCAGCACCGCCCGGCGCAGCCGCCTGCGCCAAGATACTGAGACGCAATACGACTGTGTTTACTAGATCGATAGCAAGTATTGAGTAGTCCATGATTCAGCTCAGCCGGTGTACTAAGGGGAATTCAACTCCCTAGCCACAAGCCCAATTGACAGCTTTCTATGGGTAAGAACAACCCGAAATGATATTACCGCCCCCGAAAACCCACAAGGCCTATCGATACCGTTAGTTGGTCTGTGCCAAAGGAGTGGTATTGTCCTGAATGATCCTACCCCGATATACGGAACGCCGAAGGTGCAGCAAGCTCGTAAAAGCATACGGAAATGCGAATATCCCTAGTATCTTCGGGTAATACGGTTGCCAGTTTGCCGAACTGGCCGCAAATCTAAACTTTTTGAAAAACAACCAAATTGGAAGGTTGTAACGACTTCCGCTTTAACTAGTCTTGACCTATTCTATGCTACCTAGGCAACCCAGTTTGCTTAACCAGCAAAGTCAGGTACTAATTAACTGTGTGTAGTACGTGGCAACTTTGCCACTTTTAAATGTCTCAGGAGTAAGTGATGAAAGTTCGTGCGTTACTATTTGGTCTGCTTGCAGTAGCTGTTGCTAGCAATCAGGCGAGTGCAGGTTGTGGCTTGCTCAAAGGCCGGTTCGGTAAGAGTAAGGGATGCGGTAGTGCATCCAGTCAATGCGATTCAGGATGTGCAGCAAGTTCAGCTGCTTCTTCATGTGGAAGCGGAAGTTGTGGAGCCTCGGAGCCATCCTGTGGTGGCGGTTGCTCAGCACCAGCATCGTCTGGCTGTGACAGCGGTTGTGGTTCATCGGCAGGTGGTTGCGGAAGCGCTGGCGGTTGCGGTTCCACTGATGGTGGTTGCGGATCTTCGGTTAGCTATGTTGAGAAGACCGTTATGGTTCCTCAGCAGTTCACTGAAATGAAGACCGTTACCAAAACCCTGACTCGTCAAGAAGCTCGTACACGAACTTACACGGTAACACGTCAGGTTCCACGTACCGAGACCAAGACTCAGGATTACACGGTTCAAGTTCCAGTACAACAAACACGTACTGAGACTTACACCGTTTGTGTTCCTAAGCAGCAATCACAGTCGTACACAGTTCAAGTTCCAACGACTGTAATGGAAGATCAATCGTACACAGTTCAAGTTCCTGTAACGACAACTGTTGATGTTCCTTACACAGTCCAAGTTCCTGTGACAACTCAAGAAGCTCAGACTTACACTGTTCAGGTTCCTGTAACAACCAATGTTACTCAGGACTACACAGTTCAAGTTCCTGTGACTGTTGACGTTGTTCAAGACTACACAGTTCAAGTTCCTGTCACCACCATGACGGAACAGACCTACACAGTTCAAGTTCCTGTAACAACTCAACAGGTTCAGGATTACACTGTTAGCGTTCCTTACACCGAAACCAAAACCGGTACTCGCACTGTCTGCAAGAGTGTTCCAGTCACCATGACTCGGACCGTTACCAAAGACACCGGTTGCTACCAAACTGTTACTGAAGAAGTTCCAGTTAGCAGCGGTTGTGGCGTAAGCAGTGGCTGTGGACAAACCAGCGGCTGCGGACAAAGCAGCGGTTGCGGATGTAGCAGCGGTTGTAACTCAGGTTGCGGCGGTTGCGGAGCTTCAGCTCCAGCAGCCGGTTGCGGTTGTGCACCACAAACTCAAACGGTTTGCCGTAAAGTTTGGGTTCCTAACGTTGTGACTGAAGAAGTGCCTTACACCACTTACCAAAGCCAACAAAGCGAAGAAACTTACACCTACACCGTTCCGATGTGTCGTCAAGAAACTCGTCAACGCACTGTAAATGTAGTTTCCTACACAACGGAAACCAAGACTCGCCAAGTTCCAAAGACCACGATGACCACTGAAACTCGTCAACGTACTGTGAAGCAATGCAGCATGAAGACTGAAACTCGTCAACGTACGATTCAACAGACTACGTGTACCACCGAAACCAAGACTCGTATGGTTCCAAAGACCGTCATGAACACCGAAACACGTACTCGTCAAGAGCAACGTACTTCGTACACGACCGAGACCAAGACTCGTCAAGTTCCTAAGACTGTCATGAACACCGAAACTCGCACACGCATGGTTACTGTCAACTCGACAGAAAGTCGCACCCGCGAAGTTCCTTACACCACGTACACGACTGAAACACGTCAACGTACATACAATGTGACTGTAATGGACAACGTTTCGGAAGAAAAGACAGACACTTTCATGGTCTGTGTTCCTTACACAGTTGAAGAACAAGTTCCAGTAACGGTAACAAAGATGGTTCCATCAACCGTCCAAGTTGCTGTTAGCACGCCTGGCTGTGGTGGCGGTTCAGCCGCACCGGCTGCTCCAGCATGTGGCGGTTGCGCCGCTCCTGCTGCTTCAAGCTGTGGTTGCGGTAACTAATCGCTTCTCGCTTTAGCTGATCGACTTCCGTTGATCTACTAATAACCAACTAAACCGGCGTGCCGATAACAGTCAGCACGTCGGTTTTTTTCGTTTTGTACGTACAGGTATGAGTTGTCCCAAATGTGAATCCGTTTGCCCCCTAGCCAGCGCTTCGTTTGACCCGTTGCCAGCGGCACAGGGAACGGCTTGCAGCCAAAACTACAAGTGAAGAAAACGGTAAACTAACCCTACGAAGTACAAGACAGCAAGGGTAAAGCTCAGCACTAAAGCGTTTATCTAATGGGCAAACCGAGCGGGTTCGGGTTGGGCCTAAGATAGTTAATACCGTGAAGACCCGCTCATACTGCGAACTGCAAGCCGACCCCGGCGCCGCTGGCTATGGGTCAAACGAGCGCAACATCGTTTGACCCTTAGCCAGCGCTTCGTTTGCCCACTAGCCAGCGCTTCGTTTGCCCCCTAGCCAGCGCTTCGTTTGACCCGTTGCCAGCGGCACAGGGAACGGCTTGCAGCCAAAACTACAAGTGAAGAAAACGGTAAACTAACCCTACGAAGTACA
>JANODD010000262.1:0-4793 GCA_031412515.1 Planctomycetia bacterium
AAGGCAGCCGAGATCGCCTGTGGAAACGTACCGAAGCTGCCGGGACCGGTTGTTATTGGTCTGGATACGTCTGGATCGATGAGCAGCGCGGTCACAGGTAACCGCGGACGAGGTGCGACTTCGAAGATGCGATGCATCGACGTGGCTGCACTGTTCGCCGCAGCGATCCTGCGACGCAACCCGGACAGCGTTGTGATTCCGTTCGATACGTCGGCTTACGATACCAAGATCGATCCAAACGATTCGATCTTGAGCATTGCCGAGCGATTGGCAAAGTACGGTGGTGGTGGAACAGATTGTTCGCTGCCGCTGGTAGCTGCCAACCAGAAGCATGCGAAGCGCAAGTTCGCGGGCATTGTTCTCGTTAGCGATAACGAGAGCTGGGTCGGAACAGGACGGCACGGTTCGACCGGTGTGATGACGGCTTGGGAAGCCTTCGTTGACAACCAGCGAAAGCTGGCAGGTAAGGAAGCAAACCCGAAGCTAGTTTGCATCGATCTGCAACCGTACCAGACAGTTCAGGCTTGCGAACGAGCTGACATCATGAACATCGGTGGCTTCAGTGACTCCGTATTCAACGTGATCAGTGCGTTTCTCACCGACAACAACCAGCGATTCGTCGCTGAAGTTGAAGCGATCGAACTGTAACGCGGATTGGACTCCGGTCCAATCGCTGTACAATTGAAACTCAACACCCGCGGGTCGCATTTCCGGCTCGCGGGTGTTTTTGATTCAGAACAAGCATTTTGGTGCGAGGATCAGATAGATTACTAGTATTTCATTGTTCTGAACTCGCAACAAGTTGTGCATAATGGACCATATCCCCCTAGATTCAGAAGAGCTGATCGAGTCCGTCTCGGCCTATTCCAGGCGGCTTTCAGAGATAATAGCCGAGAACGAAATAGCAGTGGAAAAATGGATGCCAGCGAACGAATACATGGTGCAGTTGCTTCCACTTTCGCAAGAGGCCGTGACGGTCGGAAGCGATAGATGGTACACGACGAACGCAGCATGGCATTCAAAGGACGAAGCGGGTCGTTACTACGAGCATGGTTTTGACAAAGAAGATCGTATACGAGTGGTGCGGTACGACACCCAAGTTCGCAGAATCTTTATGCACGATCAGGGCTTTATCGATGAGTTGGTTCTTGCAGGTGCCAACCTGCGCGGACTGACTCGACACTTGTTCTCGGAAGAACGTTTACTGTGTAGTAAAGTTCTATCATGGCCACAACTCATGCTGACGCGGCGTGACTTTTCCTATGATGGAGACTATTTGATCGAACAGCGTGACTGGCACTCAAACAATGACTTGGAGATCATTTATAGATTCAGGTGGGATGACGAACTTCCAATGCGACGACTTAGGGATGTGACATCCAGCTTCGGCGAGAGACTGTACGTCGGTTTTCATCAACGGAAACTATTGCATCGCCCACGTAAGCCAATAGTCGCATTTTCGCTTGATGTTGACGATTTGGGCGATGAATCAAATGGTGATGGACTGGCAGGTCAATGTTACTCACTTGAAATGACAGCGGATTTTGCATGGGAGTTTGATCGGGTTCTGTTTTGTCTCCCTGACGCTGTTGCCAAGATCACACAAGAGAGTGAGGTTTGCAACACGGGGCTCGAAGCTGGCGGTATCGTAGGCCAATCCGCCCATGAGATAAGAACCATTTCTAAGCACGGAGGCACCTGGGCTTGGATCGATGCTAGCCATAAATGCCTTGATGCGATGTTGCAGGATACAGTGCAGAGTGGGGTTAAGGTACTTCTAAGCGTTGATGAATCCACAATGGCGGAGTCTAACGAAATCGCTAGCCTTCCATTCAAATCCGTAGCAGCGATCGTTTGCAGACTTAAAGAATCGAATGGCTCTATCGCACGAGAGGTAGTTCGTGCGATACGGAATGCCACACAACCGTCTGAGAATTTGACACGCGTACTTATTCTGGTCGAAGGCAATTGCGAGATTGATCCAATTGACCTTATCAACGACTCAGGTGCGGACGGAATCTTTATCGATCGGGTGGAACTACCTCGAATAATCACCATTCTGAACGAATTTGGCCTTCACAGTTACACAAGCGTTCCGTTGTCCGTAGATCGTCGTCATGTGCTCGTTGGATTGTAATTCCCGTCGGATTCGAATAAGCAACGTTATAATTCGGTTGTCGACGCAATAACATCGGTCCAGTTAGTTCTTTGCTTTCGCCAGTCTGATTCGAGTGCAATCGCTTGAAGTCGACGAAGACTCAAAACGTCTCTACCGCCGACGATGCGATTCAAAAATAGTAGTCGCTCTTGAAGATCCGGCGATAGCAACCTTAAGTTCATTATCTGCGTTACCCTGGCACGTGTAACGTGACCAAGTGTGGCGATCTCGGCGTAGTCATAGACATGGCCTTGGCGAATCAGGTCCTCGTAGTAGATTTCGAAGGCCATGTAGCGAGTGATGCGAGGCAATCGTCCCTTCGTACGCTCGGGAACAGTCGGTGGCGGGCCTTCGACCACGGCGATGTGCTTGCCAACGCGATTCTTGTGAAAGGTGGCTCCTACTTGGATTTCGTCGCTCATGCTCGGGCCTCTTCAAGATCTTTGGTTGCATGCTCGGCTCGTTTCTTTATGCCGATCGGGTTGAAGGTGATGGTGACTCGTCCAGATTCGCCGTCGTAGTCAACTTGTTTGATGACAACTTGTACTAGGCGGATCTGATCGCGGAGCGTCATCGATTCCCAGATTGGATCGAAGGTGATCATCGCAGTCTCAACGTTCTGCTGGGTAAGCAAGTTGTTGCTGATCTTCTTGATGTCGCTTAGCACCGTGTTGATCCTTCGTTCGTTGTGAGCGATTCGTTCTTGCAAGTCGGCCAACCGGGCGATCGCTGGCGAGTCGGTCTCGTTGGGACGGATCAGGGCGGTGGTCCTGCGGATATCGCTATTCCAACGCGCGGTGTCGCGACCAAGGGCCAATCGTTCGTCTTCGAGTTGCCTCAGCTGCCCCTTCATCTTGTCGGCGACAGTGGTGACTACGTCCTGGATCAGCTCCGGCGCGTAGCCGATTTTCTTTATCTGCTCGATGACGAAGTCCTCGATCTGCTTGGCGGGAATCGACTTTGACGGACAAGTATTCCAGCCGCGTTTCTGAGCGGAAGTGCAAACGTAGTATCGATAGCGTTTGTTACCGCCTTTGGTCGTATGGTTTGGCGTCATGGCACAGTCGCAGCAAACGCAACGAACCAATCCCTTAAGCAATGCACCGAATTTTGTTTCGGACCATGATGCCACCAGTTCGGCCGTTGTGCTTCAGTTGCTTCTGAACTTTCTCCCAAAGCTCAATCGGCACGATCGCATCGTGTTCGCCTTCGTGAATCTCCTCCTTGTAGCGAACCTTGCCGAGGTAGGCGACGTTCGTGAGCAGCTTGAACAATGAACTCTTGTCGAAGTGGCGGCCACCCCGTTCTTTGCCGCTCTTGGTAACCGTCAGCTTGTTCTTCCAGCCGCGCCGGTCGATTTCCTTGATTGTCTGAATGATCGATTGGCATTCGAGATACAACTCGAACGTTCCACGGACCTGTGCGGCCTCGTCTTCATTGACTACGATCTTTCGGCCGTCGCGATCGTTGTCGTAACCAAGCGGTGCAAGTCCACCGCCCCACTTGCCTTTGCGACGAGCGGCCGCCATCTTGTCTCGTGTTCGTTCCGAAATGATCTCGCGTTCGAACTGGGCGAAGGACAGGAGTACGTTGAGCATCAGTCGTCCCATTGAGTTCGTTGTATTGAACTGCTGGGTAACACTCACAAAGGCGACGCTCTTACGTTCGAAAACTTCGAGCATCTTTGCAAAATCCATCAGCGAACGGCTGAGGCGATCCACTTTGTAGACCACCACACAATCGACTTTGCCATCCTCGATATCGCGAATCAAGGCTTTGAGCGCCGGTCGCTCCATGTTACCACCGGTATAGCCTCCGTCGTCGTAGCGATCCGGAAGACATACCCATCCTTCATTTTCTTGGCTTTTGATATACGCCTCTGCCGATTCACGCTGAGCGTCAAGCGTATTGAAGTCTCGATCGAGGCCTTCCTCTGTTGATTTGCGAGTGTAGATGGCGCAGTTAAGTGTTCTGGTTTGCTTTTCTTTATTCATTGAGCAGCCTCCGTTTTGCGTAGTCCGAAGAAGTGAAATCCGTTGATGTTCTTTTGCCCTGTGACGACTCGAGCTATAGCCGTGAGTGTCTTGTATTGAGTCCCTTCGAACTCAAATGAATTTGGTCGCACCATGACTTGGATGCTGCGCCCTTTGTAGTTCTTGACCAAGTTGGCCCCAGGCAATGGAATCCGATTGTCGGCAGGCGGCGAAATCGTGGTCGTTGCCGTTTCCAGCGTTTCTAGGGTGGCCGGCCTATTCACTCGTGGCAACGACGTTCTTATGTCCGTCTCCACCGCGATCTGGTGAGCCAATCGCCGAGCGCGTTCCGAGATGTGACCAACGGATTTAATTGAGCCAAAACCAACGGTTTGGCATCAGCCACCTTCTCCGTTCTTCTTCGGACTCATTCCTTAGTATTTCTTCGTAATCGAGAATTTCTCGAACGTGATACTTCTTAGTTTTCTTCAATTACTTTAGAAGTAGTTCACCCGAGCGAAGGGTGAGATAGAAAAATCGCCCGGTGAGCCACTAGAACTGGCTCCCCGGGCTAAATCCCCTTTGGTCCAACCCGCCGGGAATTGTATCTACTTCCAGAATAGCTCCGATTCTCAAAATACCAATGATTTTCATCCTCGAGA
>JANODD010000263.1:0-44327 GCA_031412515.1 Planctomycetia bacterium
CCTGTCTCTCAATCTGCGCAGCCTGCTTCGCGACCAAAACGCGGAGTTCTTCGATAACTTTGTCCTTACTGTCCATTCCTGAACAGTAGCAAATTAAGCTAAACTAACGCACTATCAGTTCTTGAACCGTGAACGGTTACAAATTTTCTTACCTCCATTTTCTTACCTTCTCGGTGCATTTATCCCTGGAATGGGATTCATTAGCGACACCATCTCCATCAGCCCAATGGTGCAAAGTCAACAGTCTACGCTGCCGGCTATGGGTCAAACGGGACACCAGGCCGGAAATCGTTGGAAGCACTTAATGCATCCGGTTTTTTACAAAACCAGCTACAACTTCACTGCTGGGGTTTGTAGAAGAACTCTTGGTCGCTGCGATTATCGAGTGGCGGAGCGGTCGGGTAAGTGCCATCGAACCAAGGTTGGTTCTGGTACTGAGGTGATAATGGGAAACCGTTCGTTGGATTCGGGATGTAACTAGGTACTGGATATCCTTGATTGGAGTTGCTTGGATAGGGATATCCTGGCTGCGGATAACCTTGTCCATATCCAGGGTAACCGACGGGTGGTTGGCCCATGAAAGGCGCGGAGCCAAGCGGGGCTTGGTAACCATGTGGTCGGTAGTTTCCGGATTGGCCAAAGTTACCATTGATGTTGCTGTTGAAAACGCCATAGGGTGCTTGAGGTCCCCAAGCAGGGTAGGGAGTACCGTAAGGTCGGAATGGAAAACGCCATTGTTCATAGGGTTGAACAGGAGCGCCCCATTGTTCAACGATGTGCATGTTGTCCGCCGAGTTGGCGCCTTGCAGTGTGCTACGATAATTCCGATATCCGCTGCGCTGGAAGGTTGGATCTTGATGAGCGATCGGTTGTACCGGTTGTGCGTACTGATCGACACGCTGTCCGCGAACCGGTTCATGCGTGTAACTCGAAGGCCAGGTCATCCAATCGTCGGCGCTTGCAACGTTGCTGAAAAGCAGTGCTGTCCAAGCAAAGACAGCGGTCGCTAAAGCGACTTTACGAGTCTCAGGAGATTTGTCAGTTTTGTAAGCAATGTGTTCCATAGCTTACAGGCTAATTGCCGGTCGGCAGGATTCACTAAAAGTAGACCGTTTCGGACCCAACGGTTGCGATTTTGAATTGAGTTTGCCGGTCGTATCGGATTTAACGACAAATTCAAAGGGAACCTGAAAACGGTCTGCTAATTCACCGCCGAGTTTACTCGGTGGAATCGTGACTAGTCGGCTAAGTGTCAGCGGCCAGAGCCCCGCCTTTACCCAACAAGTTCGGTTGCGAGCAGAGCTCGCAACCGAACTCGTGGGGTAAAGGCAATTGTTATGCCTGTTAGCCAATAAGTCATTACGCCACCTAGCAAGCTACGGTGGTGAGCGGCGACAATTGTAGATCCCTCTAATCGCCTTTCGACGGTGCGAACATGTAGCGCAAAGATTTGTCTGCGGTGCAATTTATGACCACCGCGAGAGTTTAGAAGACCGCAGAGAGGTAATAAATCCAAGGTCAAAGAGTGGTGCTAAAGAACCGCTGAAGCACGATCATTCTGCCTTTCCGGGCGACTTGTGGATAGGCTTACGACTTAGTTGTAATCTTTCACGACTGCTCTTCTCGAGCTTTGTAAAAAGCAGCTAACGAACCTTCAGAACACAATACAATTTGAAGCCGTTCCGACTATCCTATTAGCTATCTACGTCTACCAGTTTGCATTGCAGAGCCATTCGTTTCGCAAGGTTCACTATGATTTATGCTCGTTTCTGGAGTGTTTCCCACGCATTTGGGAACAAATTCCTCTGCCTTTGGGCAGCATGTTTGATGACCGGATTGCCCCTAGCCAGCGAAGCGTTGGCTCAAGGGACGGCACCGGATGTTGGCATCCGATTCCAACCGCCTAACGCAGTCCTGTTAACTAACGCAAAGATCATCGTAAGTCCTGAGCGATCACTCGATGGCGCGGACTTGTTGGTTCGCGATGGCAAGATTGTTGAAGTGGGTGTTCACTTGGCAGTGCCGCCGGACGCGGATGTCATCGATTGCAAGAACAAGTATCTGTACCCGGGTTTGATCGATGCCTACGTTGAATTCCCGACAGCCAGCGCCGCGCCGCCCGCTGTGTCATGGAACACAAGCGTCCAGCCACATCGTTCATTGAGCGAACAACTTAAACCCGACAACGCCAAACTACAGGCTCTCCGCAAATCGGGTTTTACAATTGTTCTAGCGGCCCCCGACAACGGCATCTTCAAAGGACAAAGTTGTATCATCACGACTGCCGAAAAGCCGCTTGAAACAACGCTGCTCAAGTCGGACGTGTTTCAACACATTCGCTTGTTACCTGAGCGACAAGCGCGTGGCAGCTATCCAAGCAGCCCGATGGGGGCTGTTGCTCTCGTCCGTCAAACACTGATGGATGCGAATTGGTATCAGCAAGCTCGACAAGCCTTTGAATCCAACCCCGCCATTCAAGCTCCGGAGACAAACGTATCCTTGGCGGCTCTCGAGTCCGCCGTGCGCGGTCGGCAAACAACAATCATCGATGGACCAAACGATTTGTATGCGCTGCGAGCGGATCGAATGGCGAAAGAGTTTTCATTGAAAGCGGTCATTCGCGGATCGGGTCGTGAGTATCGTCAGTTAGACGCAATGGCGGCGATGGGACGGGTGTTCATTGTTCCAGTTGATTTCCCCAAGGCGCCTGAAGTGGACACGCTTGCGGCGGCGATCGACGCGTCACTCCAATCGCTTATGCACTGGCATTTGGCACCGGAAAATCCTGGTCGAATGGATAAAGCGGGCATCGAATTTGTTCTTACATCGGACACCCTTGGTTCACCCAACGAGTTGCTGCCAAACATTATCAAAGCCATCGAGCGTGGACTTTCCGAAGCCACTGCCCTGGCAGCTCTAACGACACGGCCAGCGAAATTGCTGGGCGTCGATCATTTGGCAGGTACTCTGCAAACAGGCAAGCTTGCGAACTTGATCGTAACCGACGGTCCGCTGTTCGCCGCCAAGACAAAGATCGTTGAGACTTGGGTGGCTGGAAAACGTGATGCATGGAACGAGGATGCTAAGACCGATCTTCGCGGCACATGGAAACTGGAACTCGCCGGTGACAAAGAACCTAAGCAGTTGGAACTAAAACTCTCTGGAACTCCGGATAAACTTAAAGCGGAACTTGGAGCTGTCGGTGCATTTGCTGAGAAGCCTGCTAAAGAAAAAGAGGCAACAAAAGAAAAGGCACCTGAGGCAAGCAAGGCGGATGAAAAACCACCCGGACCTGCAGCCAAAGACGATTCCAAAAAAGATGGCGAAAAGAAGGAAGAAGCCAAGAAAGATGAGCCTAAGAAGGATGTCAAAGAACCAACCCTGGCCAAGATTGAATTTAAGCAGTTTAAGTGTGACGGCTATCGGATGACAGGCTCTTTCCGATCGGACACGATTCGCAAAGATTCTGACGGGATGGCTTACTTCACTGCTGTGGTTTCTGAAAAAGAAAGCATCAAAGAATTCATTGGGTCCATTCAATGGCCTGATGGAACGACCACAACTTTCAGTGCGACTCTGCCAAGCGATGCTGCGACGAAAAAGGAAGTGAAAGAAGCCGAAAAGAAGGACGAAAAAGGAGCGGACGAACCCTTGGCTTGCGAAATCAATTTTCCGCTCGGCGCTTACGGCGTAAAGGGAATTAACGATCAAGCGGAATGGATTCTCATTCGCGGCGCAACGATATGGACTTGTGGCAACGCTGGCAAGATCGACGGAGGTGATTTGCTGATTCACTATGGACACATCTCAGCAGTTGCAAAACATATCGATGCACCCGAGGGAGCGAAGATTATCGACGCGGCAGGAATGCACATCTCGCCGGGGATCATCGATTGTCACTCGCACATGGCCAGCGATGGCGGGATTAACGAGGGCTCGCAAGCGGTCACATCAGAAGTTCGAATCGCTGACTTCATCGATCCGACAGACATCACCATTTATCGGCAGCTTGCAGGTGGCGTCACCACAGCTAACATCCTCCATGGTTCGGCAAATCCGATCGGCGGACAGAATCAAGTGATCAAGCTTCGCTGGGGTGCATCGGACGAAGCGTTGATCATGTCCGAGGCGCCTTCGGGCGTAAAGTTCGCACTGGGTGAGAATGTCAAACGATCGAGCTCGCCTGAGACTGAGAGTGCTCGCTACCCGCTATCGCGCATGGGTGTTGAGCAAATTATGCGAGATCGTTTCGAAGCTGCTAAGCTGTACCGTCAAAAGCAACAGGACTGGATGACCAAACCGGTTGGCATGCCGCCGCGACGAGACCTCGAATTGGATGCGATTGCTGAAATACTCGAAGGCAAACGTTGGATTCATTGCCATAGCTACCGACAAGATGAGATTTTGACTTTCTTACGGTTGCTAGAAGATTACAAAGTCACCGTTGGTTCACTTCAGCACATTCTTGAAGGCTATAAAGTCGCTGAAGCGATGGCCAAGCATGGTGCGACGGGTTCAACCTTCTCCGACTGGTGGGCCTACAAGATGGAAGTCTTTGATGCGATCCCATTTAATGGGGCGTTGATGCACCGCGCGGGAGTGATAGTATCTTTCAACTCCGATGACGATGAACTCGCCCGGCATCTAAATCATGAAGCCGCCAAAGCTGTGAAGTACGGTGGCATGGCTCCAGAAGAAGCTTTGAAGTTTGTGACGCTAAATCCTGCCAAGCAACTGCGAATCGACGCTCATGTCGGATCGATCGAAGCAGGTAAGCAGGCGGATTTGGCGGTTTGGAACGGTCCGCCGCTTTCAACCTTGTCCGTCTGCATGCAAACGTGGATCGACGGTCGCAAGTACTTTGACCGCGACGCTGACTTGGTGCGACGGGAAGCGGATATGAAGTTGCAACAGAAATTGATTCAAAAGATTTTGATGTCGGGAGAAAAGACAACTAAGAAGCCGCAAGCTGAAAAAGATCCGTCGACTTGGTGGGCTCGATACGATGAATTCTGTAACCATGGACATCATCATGATGATGAACACGCTCTGCAGGAAGAAAATGCGGGGGAAGAATAATGATTCAGTTACCTAATCGAATTCGAGAATTCTTCTTTAGCTTTATTCATTTGGATGCCATCATGTCAAAGTACGTTCTAAATTGTGGTTTGTTGGGTTGCCTCATGTTGGGGGCACATTGCGGGCGAGTATCCGCTCACGATCAAATTCCTGGAGCACCTCAGAAGAAGCCGATTGCCATTGTCGGTGCCACAATTCATACGATTTCTGGGCGAGCGATTGAGAACGGAACCATCGTTTTTGTCGCGGGCAAAATCACAGTGGTTGCCAAAGGCGCGGACGTTCCCGAAGGGGCTGAAGTGATTCAGGCCGAGGGAAAGCATGTCTATCCGAGCATCATCGACGCGAACTCCGATATCGGTTTGGTTGAAATAAATTCGATTCGTGCGACGATCGATTCGCGAGAGATCGGAAATATCAATCCTAACGTTCGAGCCGTGGCTGCGTTTAATCCGGACAGTGAGTTGATTCCGGTGAATCGAGCCAACGGCGTGTTGGTTGCGTTGAGTGCCCCGAGCGGCGGCTTGATTGCAGGTCGTTCAGCGGTCATGGTGCTCGACGGATGGACTTGGGAAGATATGACGTTGAAGGCTGATGCGGGCATGCATGTTCGCTGGCCGAGAGATGGTGGGAAGGACGTGAAGGAGCTGGATGAGCTGCTTGAACAGACAGCCCGATATGTCGCTAGTCGTAAAGTAAGCTCGAATTTGCCGATGGATTTGAGATTGGAGTCGCTTGCGCGAGTTCTTGACGGATCGCTGACGATGATGGTGGATGCAACTTCGGTCACGCAAATAGAATCGGCAGTTGCATTTGCTCAGCAGCGAAAGCTGAAGATGGTTATTCATGGCGGTTACGAAGCAGTTCACTGTGCTGAATTGCTGAAGAAGGCTAACGTTCCGGTGATCGTTTCTGGAGTTTATCGTATCCCTAGTGGTCGCGATCGTCCGTACGACGAGGCTTATACATTGCCCAAACGACTGAAGGATGCGGGCATCAAGTTTTGTATTTGCTCGGGCGGGCGGTTTGGTGCAAGCGGATTGCGGAATTTGCCTTACCACGCAGCGACTGCATCAGCCTATGGTTTAAGCCAGGACGAAGCGTTGAAGGCGATCACTCTGAATGCAGCTGAGATTTTAGGTGTGGCCGATCGAGTTGGATCGCTTGCGATTGGTCTAGATGCGACTTTGTTTGTTGCTGATGGCAATATTCTGGAGACGGAAACTCAGGTTCTGCAAGCCTTTGTGCAAGGCCGCAAAGTCGATTTGGATAACCGACACCAGCAACTTTATCGGAAATACAGCGCGAAGTACGATCAGCTATCAGAGAGGTCGGGGAAATAGCAACTCGTGCTTCGTCCAACTTCAATGTTAAATGCAGCGGAATGGCCATCACAGGTTGGACGTGCAAGGCATGAAGGGGCGAACGAGGCTGTTCTAATCACTATCACGAAGTGAAAACGAGTCACAAAGGGCCAGTCGGCACTTGCCCTCTACGAACAAGCTGTTCACTGTGTACCCCGGACGCATTTCACACGTTTGATTTTGTGCGCCACTGCCACAGTTCTGGCTCCCTTCTCCCCCCTGGTATTCCGGGGGAGAAGGGTCGGGGATGAGGGGGCCGGCAACCCCTCGCCCCCGGCCCCTCTCCCCAGAGTACTGGGGCGAGGGGTGACCATTATCCCATGTCTTTCTCCACATCTTGCTCCACATCTTTTGAACAAGTCGCTCGCCTATTACCGATCCGCAATGCACAGCGCAGCAAATTTGACAAGTACTATGTCTGTATAGGATAACAGAGGTGCACGACACTCCGCGGTCGTGACGTTCCATTTGAATATCGGAAGCGAAACGCAACGCGCAGCTTCGCAGCACACTGTAGATAGATGGTTAGAAGGTCGGTCGATATGCGATGCTTGAAGCTTCTGATGATTGCGCTGATTGCCGGGCAAATCATTCCGATATCGGTTGGCTTCTCTCGGGATTTTTTTCTCACCATAGCCGGTGGATACTCTCCTCAAGGCAATCAAGCGTCGCTGGAAGCCAACGTGCTGTTCTTTCAGCGACTGCTTTCAACGAAACAGCTTTCGAACGCAACATATAAAATTTATTTCGCGGATGGCTTTGACGGTGGTCATGATCTGCAAGTGCTTCGCCGCAAAGAGGACAAACCAGCACCAGCGATCAAGGCGCTTTCCGATATCTTTCGGCTGCCAACCAATCAGGAGTTGGTTTATCGAAATCATCAAGTGCCGAACATTTCAGGTGGTATTCGATCCTCGGACATTCGCGAGGGGCTGAAATCGATCGGTGCTCAGTTAAGAGGAGGTGATCGTTTGTTTATCTACGTGACGGCACACGGTGGTGCGGCTCGTGGGAAGGACTCCGTCAATACATCGATAACGTGCTGGGGTAATAAGCCACTGCTGATGACAGAGTTCTCGAGTTGGTTGGATGAGTTACCGAAAGAGATCACGGTCGTTTCCGTGATGGCTCAGTGCTACTGTGGCGGCTTTGCAAATACGATCTTCGAAGCTGGTGATGAAGGTGAAGGTTTTGCGGATAATGTTCGCTGCGGCTTCTTTGCTCAGCAAGCCGATTTGCCGGCCGCGGGCTGTCGTCCTGATGTTGAAAACGACGAGGAGTACAGCAGTTATTTCTGGGGCGCTTTCTTAGGTGAATCGCGAACGGGCAAGAAGGTCGGTACAGTCGACTGCAACAATGACGGACGAGTCTCGCTAGCTGAGGCTCATGCCTATGCGGTTCTGGCGAGCGAAACGACTGATATTCCGCTGCGATCTAGCGAAACGATTTTACGTAAATTCAGCCGGATCGCTGGCTATGAAGTAGATGGTAAGAGCCGTCCGAGCAGTGATGACGCAAGTGGTGAATCGGCGGAAGTGACTAAAGACGACGAGAGCAGCAAGTTGGCTTACTTGACTGGCACGGTGTACGAGATTGCCGCGCGCGGTCAGCCCGAGGAAACACGTATGATCGTTGGGCTTGCGGAGAAATTGGACATACCGGTGTCGATGGACGTTGGAGATGTGATGAAGCGTTATGAGGTGCAACGCGACGAATTTCGCAGTTCACGCTTTTCAGGGTCACGTCGACCGCGAGGAATGAGTGCGAGAAGAAAAGTGCAAACGGCAGTGATCGAAAAGTGGCCTGAATTGGAAGACCCGAAAAAGTGGTCGAATGCTGAAGTTTTAAAAACTGAGAATCAAGCGGCTTTCTTAGTTGAGCTGGAGCAGATTGACGGCTATGCGGATTCTTTGAAGAGTGTCGAAGATCGTGCCAAAGCCCGTGAAGCGTCCGTGACTGCGGAACTCAAACAAGTTAAATTTCGCCGGTTGATACAGCAACTCGAGAATGTCGTTTTAGCGCAGAACATAGCGGCAGTGGCCGATGATGAAGTGATTCAGCGCTATCGAAAAGTAGTCGTGGCCGAGGAAGGGTTGCTCGGGTCCAAGTGATTTGGATAGGACGAGGATCCCGCAGGTGATCGCTTCGCAATAAGGCACAACCGGCAGAATCGTTTCGGATAGCAACGCTTGCGGCCAGTTTTGGAGATTCGAACTTCAAAATTAAGTGCCGCGTGGACAATCGTAAGCTAGGGTTGCTTCGGCAGAGGTTGTAGGATGCCTCCGCGTTTTGTGATTTGAACTAAGGCGACTCGGGATGATGTCGACTGAACATGGACAGTTCGACCGTTTGCAAGGCAGTAAACCTGTCTCGTTTGTGCATTCGCACAATCCATCCTTTTTGTTGATTGCGCTAGCACTTGTTTCTTTCTTAGCCCTATCCAGCGGCTGCCGCCAAATTTATTTGCCGCGGATCGATCCGACCGGTGCTAACGTTTTTCTACCGTTTCCCAATACGACCGAACTGGAAATCTCTGCCTCACCCGCTTTTCAACAGCCGGTCGCACCACCAGCCTGTGTTGATGGCACCGAGGGTGGAGTGTGCAATCTGTTCAACAAGAAACTGATTGGACACGTTCATAAATCGCTTCATAAGTCGCCAGGTGAATGCGGTGAAATTCAGTTGACACCGATGCGCGTTGTCGCACCGGTCGGAGGCGAAGTGGTGCTGCTCGCCGGGATTTGTGGTGAAGACGGATACTTAGTTAAACGTGAACCAATCGAATGGATGCTGTCGCCTGATAGCGTGGGCACATTCATCGAAGTTGGCGATGACGCGACGAGCAGACTGATTAGCACGCTCAGGCGCGATCCGCGAGTCGAGAAGTTGGACGTCGATTTCGCGCGTGGTCGCACGAGCAATAAAGAAACACTGATCACTCGCGGCACTCCTGGAACGGTTGATGATATTCAACTGAAGAACGGTCAAACTTGGCTGAGCATTTCGTCGCCGAGCGAAGGGGTGAGTCGGGTGACAGTGCTGGCGCCTGACAGTGAATTGTGGGATCGGCGTCGGCAAACAGCGATGATCTATTGGGTCGATGCGCAGTGGGAATTTCCTCAACCGCAAGTTGCAAACAGCGGCGAACCCATCCAGTTACTAACTCGCGTCACCAAATCCGGCGATGTGTTTAAACCTGCTGCGGGCTGGAAAGTAATCTATACGATAGTTGACCCAAGTGTTGCAGCTTTCGCGCCCATCAACCCTGCAGAGGGTAACCGTGTTGTTCTTAAAGACAATCAAGCAAGCGTAACTGTCGACCAGGATGGTCAAGCGAGAGTTTTAGTTACAGCGCCGATTCGGGCTGATGGAAAACCAGCTCGTGGAACGACTCCTGTCTTGGTCGAAGTCTATCGTCCGCGGTTGCCGGAAGATGATCTGCCGGAGATACTTCTTGGTAGCGGACAAACAGTTGTCACGTTTAGCTCAGCAGGCCTGGAGCTGCAAGCTGTTGGTCCGCGAGAAGCTGCTGAGGGCGAGCAATTGACGTACAACGCAGTACTTGCGAATCCTGGTGATCGCGATGCTGAAAATGTGAAACTGCTGATGCGAATACCCGCCGGCATGCAGTTCATAGCCGCGACTCCGCAAGCGCGACAATACCAAGATAACCTGGTATGGGACCAAGGCGTCTTGGCGGCTCAACGGCAACTCGACGTAAGCGTTGTGCTCCAAGCTAATCAGATCGGCGACTATCAAGTGGCGTTTTCGGGTTCGGGAGAGCCGAATCTGAGGAGCGACTCGAGCGTTTCGACCAGCGTCATTCAGCCATCCGTTCGAGTGCGATTCGAACCCACTGGCGGCAATGCGCAAGCGGAAATTGGAAGTCAAAAGATTTATGAAATTGACGTGACCAATACGGGGCGACAAACACTCACGGATCTTAAAGTGGTCATTGAGTCCGCTCCTGGTTTGCCTGAAGCTGAGGGAGGTAAACTCTTAGTCGACTGGGTTATTGCGATGCTTCAACCAGGTCAAACGGTAAGCCGTGGGATTGCGTTCAGTGTACAGCGTGAAGGCCAACTGCCCGTGAGTTTAAAAGTGCTTTCGGGATCTACGGTTATTGCTACTCAAGCTTCCACTGTGTTTGGAACCCCCGCAGCGGAAAAGGTTCCTGGGATTGACGTCAGTGTTAGTTTCCCGGAAAGCGTCACGGTGGGTTCACGAACACGAGCGATTATTGCACTTAAAAACACTGGACGGACCAATCTGACCGGCATTAGAGTCGCAATTACGAGTGATCCTGCTCTGCGAGCGGTTGCGACGGATGCAGTCAATAAACCATTCGTTCGACCTGACGCAACCGGTCTACGACTTGAATGGACTCCGCAAGATATGATGCCAGGTACTGATGGCGACACCATCGCTCAACTGTACATCGAGTACGAGGCTCAAGCGCCGGTCGCTCAGGCTGCAATTTTGGTTCAAGCAACCTCCAACGAGCGAGTGCAGGATCAAGCGCAGGTGACGACTATTATTGTCTCAAGCGGCAACCAATTGGGTACTCAGCAAGGGAATCAACCGCCTGCTACCGGTGGAACCCAGCAGCGTTCGGGCTCGTTGCGGATTACGCTTAACGACTTTGAAGATCCGACGAACGTAGGCAAAACATTCCGTTACGGATTGGGCGTTACCAACAATCAGAACTTGGGTGATCGAAACATTCGCATCCAGTTAAAGATGCCGCCGGAAATAGAGTTGTTGGGAGTTTCGATGTTGACGGGAAACAATGTAGCTTTTTCACGCGTAGCAGACGGAGTGTTTGAATTTCAAACTGAAAAATTCCTCGGCCCAGGGCAAGAGCTTCAGTATGTGCTGACCGCAAAGGGCGTTGTCGCGCGGGAACAAGCCCAAGTTTCCGCGAGAGTTTATTCCGACGAGCAACCAACGCCGCAAGAAGTTACTACTACGACCACGATTAATCAGAAACTCCAGTGAAACGTTTAACCGGAAGCCAGCGGAGACTGCTGACTTAACAGCAAATGGGAGAACGAGGCTGAGACGATAAAAACTCGTTATCTAACTGATGCACGAACGTTATTTCTGTTGCGCCGGTAAAGGGTGAAGTGAGCCGTCGGCGCGAGCCGAGGGTCTCGAAGTTTGGCGGTGCAAATTGCGAGCAGTCTATCCAATGCTGACCTCTATTGCTTGGCTATGCACTTAATTTGGACTGGTTGTTGTGATTGACTACCGCTTCGAAACCCGCGGCTAGTGCCGACGGCTCACTGATTCAGCTGCTCGAATCACACAGTCAACCTCCATTTATCAGCCGTCTCCGCTGGCTTAGGAATCACGAACTTCATTGCCAAGATGAACAACATCCAAATTCCATGAGTTGCTCAAAAAGGTTACTACAAACCAGATTCGCTCGGCGATTCCCAAGCCGAACGGGCTATTTGGAAGGGCTGCCATTATTGCAAGCACGAGGTTTGTCGAAAAGATAACGGGAATAATCAAAATCGTCGAAAAGCTAAACTCTTTTCGCAGCACATGGATGATCGGTACCGCCGTCATTGAGACCAACGCAAGGCATAGCGCAAAGCCGTGAAATTCTGAACGGTGCGAAGTGATCGCGATGACTAAGATGCAGAGCGTGACGCACAACATAAAGTACGACTCTGCTCGATTGGACATTCGCCAATAGAGAACGGACGTGATTCCTGAAAGTAGAAATGTGCATAGAACAAACGCGTGTGCACACGGGTTTCCTTCAGAATATTCAACACTTATCGGCAAGCCCAAATTGCCGCTTCCATACCGGTGAAGGGAGAAGCAAAGAAAGAACCCTACAAGCCCGACTAATAGAAAAGCATCGCTGAGTAATCGTGTTGTAAGAAACATAGAATCAATTTTCGACAGGAATTGAAAATTACGTTGCTGGTTTCGTCAGAAACCGTATTTATATGTAGCTGGTTTCGTGAGAAACCGGATGGGCGGAAGTGGTCTACGCTTCATCCGGTTTCTTACGAAACCAGCTACGGTACTGCGCATGCTCACTTCGCAGCGAGCCGGATGCGGCGCAATAGATCACTAAGCCCAGCACCCGCAGTTGGCACCTCCGGAAGCTTCGAAGTCTCATAGGCCGCTTCGAGCTCTCCAGTCAACCGCAAGTATTCACTTTCAAAGTAAACAAGATCAGCTGCGTCAAGTGTCCCTCTCTCTGGGCCAGCGGTTTTGCGTGCCACTAGGTCCGGAATGTATGACAACTTGAATTCATCGTTCAGCCGCATGACGTTGGCTTCGACTTGACCGGTACGCATTAGATGAATCCCGGTTAGCAGTACGCGATACACATACAAAAGCGGTTTGACCCGCGGCGGCGACTCTTTGCTGAACAATTTCCACTGAGTAGCGGCAAAGCCAAGATAATGATGCGAGTGATGCTTTGTAACACAGGCCGGGGCGAAGCTTCGCAGTTCATCATGCTCAGGAGTCGTCAATTCGACCAGCGGTGAAAGCAATTGTTCAAGCACATAGCCGTTGCGGCGGAGCATCAACTGCATGAACTTCTTCACCTCATGTGTTACCAAATCAATTTCCAAACCATCGTGCACTCCCGAGCGCTCAACCGTCTCTTCACCTGTCTCCAGTCCTAAGACGTCGCGCAGGGACAACACGTGAACGCCGCGAAGGTCGACGTCAGAATCCGGTGACGGAAAGCCATACAAGTGCGCACCGCTGATCGTTGCAAAAATCAGCGGGAATGGGTGAAGATCAATTTGTGGCTTCAAACGAACGTCAAGCGTCACGGTAAATCACTTTCTAAAGCCGCCTTGCGGGCAGCCACCAAAAAATCATTGGCTCGTTGGTAGTCGGGTCTATCAGGCAAAGTCGTCGATCGGAAAGCGTCCTCGAACTGAACGTGCAACGCTTTGCGCAGTCGATCTGTGTTTTCCCAAGACACTTCGCCTCGTCGAATCGCCAGCAACTCGTCGCGTCGGAGGTCCACTCGCACCTGGACCTCATGTGATTCCAGCACATGAATCCCCGACATCAATAAGCGAAGTAGATGCATCACATGCTTCCACTTCACTTCGCCTTGATTGCGCAAATCGGCTTGCATCTTTTTGAATTGGCTCATGACGTAGCCGTTGAAGGTCTGGTAAACCAACTTTGAAAGAAACATACTCCGCTGCTGGAGCAATGCACAGGCGAGCGGAGTTTCTTTTTCAACGAGCGGTGAATAGAGACATTCGAGCACGTTTGGGTTCGCTTTCAGTGCAAGAACGATGAACTTTTGAAGTTCCCAGTAGGCTTCCTGAGTTGCTTCGCGTTCGAGTTGCTCGGGCACTCCGTAAAGCGACCAGTGCAGGTTGGCTGGCGGCAGATAGATGCCGCGATAGTCGACATCTGAATCTTCCGTTTCGAGTCCGTAGGCGCGTGAACCGATAACGCAGCGGTAGATGACCCGTTGGTAGAGGTCATGGCGCGACTCAATCGTGGATGCGTCGCCGATTTCGCCTTCTTTGTACTTGGCCAACATGATCAGTTCATGCGATTTAAGAGCGGCTTCGAAACCGTCGATGAAGCGAACTCGATAAGCATGTTCGAGATCGGTGGGGGCTTTGACGATGACTGCGACTGCTCCGACCGGGTGTAGTAATCGATCGCCGTCATGCACTTCGACTAAGGTAACGACCTGTGTTCCAGGGGTTAGGATAAGCCCCGGCTGGTTGTGGACTCGGTTGGTTGGATGGTTCATGGGGGACTATCAGTTGAGGACTAAAGTGTAACGCGATGCTCTACGGTAGAGAGGGTTGTGTTCTTGGACCGCGGACGCCTCGTCCGCTGAAAATGGAGCTGACCTTACAATAACATTTCCTCTCCAGTCAGGCGGGCATTTGAGGGTTTGCGTTAACAATATAGACGGGGGGGCCGCAGGCGGACGAAACGTCCGCGGTCCGAAAGTAGATAACGCTCGGGAATGTGGTCCCGCGCTACTTAGAAAGGTCCCCAAGCTACTTAGACGGGATTAAGAACGCTTCTAACGGATAATCTTTTGCTTCTTGAACATTGATATCCTTGGATTGAGAATTACCCTCAGTCAACACAGTCACGTACCAATTCATTTTCAAAGTTACTGCGGGGAATTCAAAATTCCCGGCTGCATCAGTTTGTGTTGTCAGGTGAACCTGCCCCAGCGCGTTGCTCGACGCATTGATTGCAACGTTCCTACGCGGATTGCCAGCGTCATCCCTAACCTGCCCTTTTATCGATGCAGCGGGCTTAAGTTGCAGAGTAGTGGTCTCGGTGTCAGCCTCAATTTGTTCGAACGTGGCTAATTTCTTGACCGGATCGAAAGCAAAAAGTTGCATTCTGTCGTTCCAACGCTATGAGACGAATTCTCCGTCTTCGGTCGATTTAAAGACTAGTCTCGTAGGCTCACGCAAGCTTGGCCAGGATCGCGTTCAGCTTCCTGAGAGATACAGGTGCTTGGACGTCCAATGTTGAGAAGCACACTAACAACAATGGCGATCACCGCAGGTTTGAAGCTCATCAATTCATTCTTCCTTGCAGGAAAATGTGGAGAGACCGCGAATTGATTGCTCATTGTATACGAAAGAATTGGAGCGGTGATGTGCGATTAACAGTGGAGAGAATTACAGCAAGCCGCCTCAGGTGCCGAACAGATAGTACCGTGTTGTTCCGCTTGTACTGCAAACTGTAGGGCGACCCCGACGCCGCTGGCTAGGGGTCAAACGATCACGAGTACCAATTTTTGGGACTGGGAGTAAAATGCTGAAGCGATGGTTTAGTAATTGGATTCGCTTGAACGACGTAAAACATGCTGCATGATATAAAACCTGAAGAACACGGAGCGCGGGGGGCGGATATGGCGGCTGCGGTGGGGACCTGTGTCCACTGCGGATTCTGCTTGCCAGCTTGTCCGACCTACCAAGAGCTGGAGCAGGAACAGGATTCGCCTCGCGGCCGGATCATCCTGATGAAACTGGTTCTCGAAGGGGCTCTAGATGCAAAAGATGCGGCTCCGCATATCGACCGCTGCTTGGGTTGCTTGGCTTGTGTGACTCACTGTCCATCAGGCGTACCGTATGGCGACTTGGTCAGTTCCTATCGCGACGAACAACGCGCGAAGGGGAACAAGCCGCGATCGCTGGCGACTATTCTTGCGCGAATGACGTTGCCCTATCCGCGCCGATTCAAGATTGCAGCGACTGTCGGACGCCTGACAAAAGGGCTCAAGTGGTTGGCACCTAAATCGCTTCGGCCAATGTTGGACCTGGTGCCAGACGAATTGCCGCCCGCTCAACGTTTGCCTGAGTTAACTCCAGCGGTCGGCAAGCGTCGTGGCCGAGTGGCTTTGCAAGCCGGATGTGCGCAACAAATCCTTGCACCCGATATCAACGCTTCCGCGATCCGCGTGTTGGCGCTCAATGGCATTGAGGTCGTGATCCCGCCTCGTCAAGGTTGTTGTGGCGCGTTGTCATGGCATACTGGACAAGGGGATGAAGCGGCGAAATTCGCACGGCAGTTGATCGCTTCGATTCCAGATGATGTGGATTACTTTGTGACCACAGCGGCGGGTTGTGGTTCAGCGATTCATGAATACGCATTGCTTTTGCGTGGAACCGACATGGAAGCGGCCGCGGCGGCCCTGGCCAAGAAGACTTTGGACATTTCTGTCTATCTTGATCAACTTGAGCTGGAGAAAATACCAGCGCTTCAAAGCCCCCTTCGTGTGGCTTATCACGACGCTTGTCACTTGGCTCATGCTCAGGGAGTTCGCGCCGCGCCGCGCCGCTTACTTGAGCGAATTCCAGGACTTGAATTGATTAGTTTGCCGGATGCAGACACTTGTTGTGGTTCAGCCGGTACATACAACATAGAGCAACCTGAAATCGCCGGTAAATTGGGGGTCAGAAAGGCTCAAGCAGTCCTCGATACGCGTGCTTCCGTAGTGGTTTCTGGCAACATTGGTTGTTTAGTGCAGATTGAAAAACATTTGCGAAATCGTAGCGATCGAGTAGCGATTTTGCACACTGTACAGATCTTAGACCGTGCGTACCGGAAGAATTTGAGCTAGTACACTTTACCTAGACTGTCCAGTTAAGCGATTGTGAAGACTCAGCCGATAGATGCATTGCTTCGATAGCTTAAAACTGAGCGGTCTGCGCAAGGACGGCAAGATTTACTACTAACGCTTCAACTGAGTTTGACGCGTCACAAAGTTGCCTTTGTCCTTTCGAGCCGCTCATGTGGAGTGGTCGGGCGATCAATGGATCTCTGTCATAACTACCCCCGTGGTTCTGGCGGAGAGTGATGAATCATACACCCTCATGGAATGAGGATAATTTCAAATATGCCAACTGGAACAGCGCTACCTGACGAAAAAATTGACTCGATCCGCGAATTTGTGCGCGGTGAACTGTGCGACAAAAATCAACTTGAAAAAGATGCCTTTCAGATGACTGAGCGAGTACTCGTGCAGCAAGGCAAACCGTGTGGTCTGTTTTTCTGCATCTATGGTCCGCGAAGTGTTCGTTTGACAGCGGTTTGGGACCTACATCGCGGCGCGGTGTTCTTTTACGATTCCCTGGGCCGACGCGCGGCCAGTCACCCGATACCGAGCCGGTAGTGACTACGTGACGAAGGGCTAATAAGGATGTTAGCCCAAAACATTACTTTTTTCATGGAGGATTTGGCTGTGTTAATTCTGTCACGTAAGGCATCGGAATGTATTCACTTAGGTGATGATATTGTGTTAACGATTGTGGCGGTCGGGAACGATAAGGTAAGAATTGGAGTGCAGGCCCCACCAGGTGTGAAGATCCTGCGAACTGAGCTTGAAGTTGACGTGACACTGCCAATGCCCATGCCTGCTGAGCGCCCCGCTCCGCTTGCGGCAGTCGTCAAGCAAGTTCGCCGCGCTGCCTAGCCAGCTGCGCCTAAACAGAAGTGATTCAGTTGATTGAACCGACGGAGAGCCAGAGAAAAACGTGATCCGCGAAAGTGACCCGCATCACCCCCGCGTTGATCCAACTCAAGCCCGTCTCGAGTTCGCCTGAAGCTTCTGAGTCTCGTACCGCAGGACAGATCGCGTCGCGACCGATCTGTCCTGCCGGACCCGTAGGATGGGACTCCTGTCCCGTCCATCCAGTTTTTCGAATTGCACTATCTGGCTTATTGCCGCATTGAAAACAAATACACCCGATCATTTTCTTGGTTCGATGCGTCAACGAAGTTGCGGTTCGATTGTCCCAATTATCGAAGCAACAATTGGGACAATTGTGCGACACTCACCCGCAGAATAAATTGTTCTGAAGCACTAGTGGAGCGTCAAACTCTAATCTTAGGGTGGCACGCAAAGCCTCAGAGTGTGCCACCCAAAGACGATCAACCCGAAAATTAGAGTTTGACGCTCCACTAGTTGCATCTCGGTTCGGTTTGGAGGAAAATGAAGGCACGGTTCGGCGACTGGCACGGTCGAATCGCCCCACCTTGTAATCCTACCTATCGAAAGTTTGCCATGCTTACCGCTCACGGAAGCAACGCGGTTGGGACGGGAAAGCGTACAGCAGCGAACGCTTTTCGCGCTGTTATTCAGGCAACCGGGCTCCTAGCCATTTTAGTTGCACCGGCGAGTGGCCAAGAAACCGCTGCTGTGACGCAGCCAGTTACTGCGGTATCGACGTCGGCATCGCTCGCTACGAGAATCGACCAGTTGCTCACTCCCAAGATTAAGCAACTGACCGCACCTGAGGCAGAAGCGGGACAGTTGCTTCGCAGGCTTTCCCTGGATCTTCGAGGCGTTGTTCCTACTCGAGAAGAATTGGACGCCTTTGTCGCCGATCAGTCTCCAGCTCGGTGGACGAACTGGGTTGAAAAATTTCTAGCCGATCCACTGTGTGACGAACATTTAGCGGTCTTCCTCGATCGAACCTTAATGCTCCGACGTGGACACACTCTAGTCGACCGCGTCGCTTGGATCAACTATCTTCGCGAGCAAGTTGCGGCGGACACGCCCATCGATGTGATAACCAAGCAGTTGTTGTATTCGCCTTGGTGGAATCGTGACCAACGGCCAGCTCAAAAGTTCTTTCTCGACCGCCGCGGTGACCCGAATCTGATCACTCGTGATCTAGGACGCGTTCTTTTGGGCCGCGATATGCAATGTGCTCAATGTCATGATCATCCAATCGTCGACGACTACAAACAGATCGATTACCACGGTCTGTTGGCTTATGTTTCGACTAGCGGTCTGACGGAAGTGACTTACAAAGACGCTGATGGCAAGGATCAAAAGGTACAATTGTACGTTGAACGCGCGGCGGGCGACGCGCCTTTCGAATCGGTCTTCGACAAGGGAGTTCCGTTTCGTAGTGGGCCTCGACTAGTTGACCAAGCGGAGCAATTTGAAGAGTATCAAATGCCTGACGCGCGGTACATCGCTGAGGCGCCCGCAGGTGCGCTTGCAGGAGCCGCCATGCCACCGAAGGTCAGCCGCCGGCAGTTGCTGGCAGAACAACTTGCGACTCGATCCAATCGAGCTTTCGTTGCCAACTGGGCCAATCGAATCTGGTCGTTGGCGTTTGGGCAAGGTCTAGTGCAACCACTTGATATGCACCATCCCAACAATCCACCCAGCCACCCGGCACTGTTTGCTTTGATCACTGAGGGTTTGATTGAGTCCGATATGCGCCCAAGAGAGTTTCTGAAGCAGTTGACTTTGTCCCAAGCTTATCGACGGGGCGGTTTGATACAACTTGGATCGGTATTGGCCGTGTCTGCAAAGACACCTCCAGCTCCAAACCTAGTCGCTGTCCGAGCATTAGCGACCACTAAACTCGCTGATGCAAAGTCGCGCGAAGAGGCTCTGGTTGCCGCGGAATCAGCAGCGTTAAAAGACTATGAGACTGCCCGTGATGTCTGGCGCAACATTCAGGGGGAACGAGCGAAAATACGAACTGAATTGGATGCAGCAGAAGCGGCCATGTTAGCGGCCAAGAAGAAATCAACCGATGCAGGCGGTCTGTTGGCGGCTGTACTAAAGCGTCAAGCTGACACAGCGTCACGGATCTCATTGCTGGATGATTCCGCGGCAAAATTGCAACAAGCGGCGAGCTTAGCGGGCGGTGAAGACGCTGAGTTGAAGCAGGCGATCGCAGTTACAAAGCAGCGCGCCGACGCAGCTCGAGCTACTCTGCCGGAAATTGAAAAAGCCGTTGCCAATACGAAGGCCGCAGCCGATGCGACCGCTCCTGAGCTCGCTACTGCAACTCTAAAAGTGCAAGAGGTTGTCGCGAAACTGCAACCTGTTCATCAATCGTTGGCAGCCGCAGACGCCACGATGGTCGCCAGTCGTTTGCAATGGTCCGAAGCGTGCAGGGCCTTGAAGGTCAACGAAATGACGACTAAGAGAAACGAACATGTAGTTGCGTGGTTGGACGGACTCGATATCAGTTCACAGTTAGCCGGCCAATTGGCCACTGCAACTCAGGTCGTCGCCACGATCGAATCCGAACTGCCTGCTGCCAACGAACTGATCGCCACGGCCCAAGCACAGTTTACGGTCGCTCAAGCTGCAGAACAAACGGCCGCATCCGCTTTGATCAAGGCGAATGAAGTGCTTACCCGTCACGCGGCTGATATCGGTCAGTTGCAACAGTCGCTTGAAGCCTTGGTAGCTTCTGCAAAATTGATAGCGGCGGCTGAACCGCTGGCTGCCGCACAGACTGCCATCACCACGGAACTGGAGGCTCGTCGCAACCAAGCCGTTGCGATACAAACGGCTTTTGACGCAGCTAGACAAACGGCGGATGCAGCAATGGCAGCTACTGAAGCAAGAGCCCAAGAACTTGCAACTCATCAAGCCAACAAGAAAGCGATTGACGATCGTATCGCAGCCGCTCGAGCTACGGTTGCCACTCAGGAAGCGGCCCTAACCGAGGCCAAAAATGCTACCAACGAGAAATGGATGGCCATCAATGCGGACGCTTCGCGACAGTTGATGATCGCTCCATTGCAAGCTCTCACGCCGGAGCAACTGTGCTGGAGCACTCTTAGAGTAACTGGTGTTCTCGACGCCCACATTCGAGCCGAAGCGGCTGAACTTGAAAAACATTCGCCGCTGGCTGCGGATGCAGACGCTGCAACCAAAGCCATCCGCCATCGACAAGCCGTCCGTGGAGCTTGTGACAAACTTCGAGGCAATGCAGACGTGTATGTATCGCTATATGCGTCGGGGCCAGACAAGACAGAAGATGACTTTTTTGCTTCGGCTGACCAGGCGCTCTATACGGCTAATGCCGGAAAAGTGTTCGCATGGGCTGGTCCAGGTAACAACAACGTGACTCAGCAAGCGATTGCTCTGACTGACAACACCGAAATCGCACGCGCGATGTACTGGACGCTGTTGGCTCGCCAGCCCACAGTGGAAGAAACAAAGATGGTCAACGAACAAGTCGCTGCATCCGGAGATGGACGCAATGCAGTGATACAAGAGATGGTCTGGGGATTACTCGCCAGCGCCGAATTTCGTTTTGTGAATTGAGTCCTACGTAGCCTAGGCATCCTGCCTGGGGATTGCGTGCCTGGGGATTGCGTGCCCTGGGGAATTGGTGCGTGGGGATTTACTGCCGAAGAAATTAGTATTTAAGTCTTTTTTACTGCCCTCCCAGGCTAGAAGCCTAGGCTACGAATGGAGATCAACATGCGTGCTAAATACGCTTGCCAATCGCAAGACCACTCAGCCAGTCGAAGACGTTTCCTCGGCACCGTCGGCGGTGGCATTATGGCTAGCGGACTGAGCTGCTTGATGCAAGGTGCGGCCGCAGAAGCCCTTCAGCAGCGCGACATGCGAGTGGTCGTCTTCAATATGCATGGTGGCTTGAGCCAACTGGAAAGTTGGGACCCAAAGCCAGGAACGAAGACCGGCGGACCGACTCGATCGATTGCAACGAGTGTGCCGGGTATTCATATTAGCGAATTGCTGCCCTATACGGCCAAGCAAATGCATCACCTGTGTCTGCTCCGAGGCGTGAACACGAGCGAGGATGATCACGGCAAAGGGGCTTACATGATGCTGACTGGCCGCCGTCAAACACCGGCCGCGGATTATCCGCAAATCGGCGCTGTAGCGGCTAGGACGTTATGCGATGAATCGAAGGGTTTGCCGGGACACATTCTGGTAACGCCAGGTGGTGCTGGCGGACGTGGAAACGAAGCGGCATATTTGGGCCCGAAATATTCGAGCATATCGCTGGGAGGAGACAAGCCGCCGCAGAATTCCGTGAAGCCTGAGGCGATATCAGATCAAGCTGAGTTGCGGCGTCATGAGTTCCGTCGTAAAGCCAACGAGCACTTTCTTAACCGCCAACGGACAGCGATCACCGATGCTTACACCTATAGTTACGAACAGGCTCTGCGGCTGATGGAACGCCGCGATGTGTTCGATGTGGCCAAAGAGCCCGCAACGGATCTCGAGCGTTATGGCAACAATGACTTCGGTCGCCAATGTCTGCTTGCGCGGCGGTTGCTCGAAAACGGTGTGTCGTTTGTTCAGGTCACGCATAGCAACTACGACACACACAACGAGAATTTCAATTTTCATATCGAGCAACTTGGTGAATTCGATCGACCGTTTGCATGTTTGGTGAATGATTTGTCGGAGCGAGGTTTGCTGGATCAGACGTTGGTGGTAGTCCTAAGTGAATTCGGTCGGACGCCGAATATCAATCTTTACTATGGGCGCGATCACTGGTCGAAAGCTTGGTCCGTGGTGATGGCGGGTGGCAAAGTCGCTCGAGGTGCCGTTTTCGGCCAAACGAATGCTGAAGGAACTGAGGTTACCGATGGCCAGGTAGATCATGGTCAGTTGTTCCATACTTATTTGCGTGCGGTCGGAGTTGATTCCAGTCAGTCGCTTTTGGTCGACGGTCGCGAACTGCCGATGGCTGATCCTGCTGTTGGACCGATTTGGAAGGTGCTGAGCTGAGGTGTGGTGCGGCTGGCAACGCTTTGAAGCATTTTTGCGAGGAAATGTAGCTGGTTTCGTGAGAAACCGGTCGCACTGGTGACCTTTCCGCTGCCTCCGGTTTCTCACGAAACCAGCTACCTTCGTTAGGTAAAGGTCGAAAGAAACGGAACGACGAATATGGACATCAAACAAGCGCACCTTGCTCAAGATTGGACTTATGAACGCCCATTGCTGGCAGTTCGCATTGCGCCGGACGGTTTGCAAGCGGTCACCAGCGCGGAGGATTCGACCTTGCAACGATGGATTGTTGCAACGGGTGAAAAGGTCGTCATGAAGGGCCACGAGAGTTGGGTGCATGCGCTGCGTTACACGGCTGATGGCAAGCAATTGGTTTCGGGCGGTTGTGAAGGCAAATTGATTTGGTGGTCAATCGCTGACACGGAGCCCAAGGCCACAAGAACTGTCGAAGCCCATGTAGGTTGGATTCGTGCGATCGACATTAGTCCCGATGGTACGAAGTTGGTATCCGTGGGAAATGATTTGATCGTTCGATTGTGGGATATGGCAACGGGCGAAAAAGTTGCTGAGCTGGGCGGGCACGAAAAGCACATATATAGCGTCCTTTTTCATCCCGATGGACAGCATTTATTGACAGGCGATCTAGGTGGCAAGATCCACTTATGGAATATCGCGAGCAAGCAGATCGCCAAGTCATTCGATGCTAAGCCGCTGCATACTTATGAAGGCGGCCAGCGAGTTGATTTTGGCGGCGTGCGTGGTTTGGCGCTGACACCAGACGGTGTTCAGTTGCTGGCTGGTGGACTGCATAAAGCAACCAATCCCTTGGGTGCCGTCCATGAGCCGCTAATGCTGCGATTTGTTACTAGCGACAATGCTCTGTTGAAAAGTCACATTTGCGATGGCATTCCTGGCGGTGTGATTTGGCGAGTTTGCTGCTTGCCCGATAGCACCGCGATGGCAGCCTGCGGTGGAAGCACTGGCGGTTTTCTGCTGTTCTTCAATGCTGAAACAGAAAAAGACATTCATCGTTTCAAACTCCCGGCTTTGGCACGTGACATGGACTGGCATCCTGGTACTGAACGCGTATTAACAGTTCATCACGATCGTCATCTGCGCGTTACAAATTTGTTCGCCAAGCCAGCGTAGCCCGTTATGGAGTAGAATGGATTCGTAGAAAAGCTCAGCTGAAATCAGTTTCCAGCGAGGTATTGACGGAAATGTCATCTTCAGAAAATCCATACCGACCATCGCATAGCAGTCTTGAAACGGAAGAAAGCGTAAAGCGACGTTCTCGCAAAAACTGTATTTTCGTTGGGTGGCTGTTGTTCACAGCCTTGCCTCTTGCATTAGGCGTGTTTGTATTGGTCGCCGATGCTCGCGCTATGGCGGCCTTACCGCCCGGCGTAGGAAGATGCGGAATGGATGCAGTCACCGGATTTATGCTGATCGGTGTCGCACCGATATTTGGATTATTGGGTTGCGTTGTAGGTGCGGCTGCTTATTCGATCGGATCTGCTGTAACTCTTCGATGAACGCAAGAGAATCACGGACCAGCGTGTAGCTCGACGATGTCACCGTCTTGAGGTTGGTAATCGGGTTTGACGGTCGTGCAGCCAGGGATAGACTTATTCCAAACGCGAGCGGACCGGAGCGTAGCAGCCAAATCGCAGTGAACGCAATCCGCGACATCGAGCAGAGTTTGCCCTTGCCGAATTGCAAATGGCTTTGTCATGTCTGGCTCTTTGTCCTTCGGGTGCTTGGTATAAACTCGAACTATTTTCAGCCGTTCAAAGACCGACTTGCGTAGCTCCAGCAAGCCCGTTCCCGCAGTCGCGCTGACTTGAAGCCGATCGAAAGACAGCGGTAAGAACTCGTCAAGTGTTGCGAGTCGATCGATCGCGCCCGTGTCGTCGCACTTGTTCAATACGACGAGCGTCCCTGTGTAGGACAGTCCAACGTCGGACTCGTCCAGCAAGGTTTCACGACCGAAACGTGTTTTGCTGGTCTGAAAGCGATCAAGGACGGCTTGAGTATCCTCAATCAACATGTCACTTGCCAAGTCAACTACCAGAAAAACCAAATCTGCCCCACGCACTAAGCCAATCGTTGCGGGGTCGATGAAGTCGGCTGTAACCGGTGGCAGATCGATCAACTGGAACGGACAATCCTCGAAAAACATCATGCCCGGCAGCGGCGACTGTGTTGTAAACGGATAGGGAGCGATCTCGGGCTGTGCGCGGGTGAGAGAAGCCAGCAATTGGCTTTTGCCCGAGTTCGGTGCACCGATTAGTAATATGCGTCCGGCGCCTTGACGTGGTATCTTTAAAGCGGATTTTGACGATGGTGCGAAGCTGGCTTTTTGCAATTCAAGTTTTAGCTTGGCAATCTTGCTCTTCAGATCCGCTTGAAGGCGATCGGTACCTTTGTGCTTCGGGATCTCGCGCAACATGACTTGCAAGCAATCGAGCTCCTCGCGCAGCGATTGCGCTTCGCGATAGGCCGCCTCGGCTTTCAGGTACTGTTGAGTTAGATTGGCAGGCACTGGAACAGGCTTGAGGCTGGAGGGATGAGGCTGGGATGGCTGAAAGTCGGTAGCGGAATGCGTCAAGCATTTCGTTCATGCGACTTCGGCCCTGCAAATTCAATCTCCGAAAGCCTTGACGGCTTCCGCTACGGTATTCATCCACGACTTTTATCCATGCCAGCTGGAGGCTTGAGAGTAAGGTTGTGGAGTTGGTTCGTAAAGCCAAGGTGTGCAAATGGATGAAGTGGTTGAAGTCGGTGCCCCTACAATAGTGGATGTTCGCGCTGCTGAGAAGGTGATTCGGGCTCACCTGGCGCCAACGCCGCTGATAAGGTCTTATGCACTGGAACGGGCGTTGGGCTTAGAGGCTGGTCGTTGCGTTTGGCTGAAAGACTTCGGTTGGACTCCAGTGGGCTCGTTCAAAGTGCTGGGAGCGCTGAACTGGATGCACAACCATGCGAACGAAATTGGTGACCGGCCAGTGGCGACGCAGTCGTCTGGGAATTTTGCTTCAGGCATTGCGTTCGCAGGGCAGCGATACGGCAAGCGGGTGATCATCGTGATGCCAGACACGGCGCCGAAAGTCAAATTCGCTTTGACACGTTCGTTTGGTGCCGAGATACGAACTTATGAAATTGCAACCGATCACTTGACGGGTATACGAGAATCGTTGACTCGGCAGATCGCTGTGGAAGAAGGTGGAGTGCAAGCTTCCCCGTACGACGATCCACACGTGATCGCTGGCAACGGCGTGGGCGGATTGGAAGTCGTCGAGCAGTTGCGGCGCGAGGGACGTGAACTGTCGCACTTCGTGTCCGCAGTCAGTGGCGGCGGGTTGATGGCTGGGCTGGCGCTTGCGATCGCGGATGGATTTCCAGGTGCCGAAATTGTTGGTGTTGAGCCAAATGGTGCCGATGATTTTCGACAGTCATTAGCGGCCGATCAGCGGGTGCGAGTCGACCAGCCAGTGAGTATTTGTGACGGTCTGCTGTCGTACGATGTCGGTAAAGTCAACTGGCCAATTTTGAAGCGACTGGTCCGCAAGTCGGTGGCCGTCAGTGATGAAGCGACACGATTTGCGCTTGGTTGGTTGTACTGCAGTCATGGTTTGCGCGTTGAACCTTCGGGCGGTATCACCGTTGCTGCGGGCCTGCAAAAGCAGATTGATTTTTCCGGTAGCGGAGACGTTGTGTTTGTGATCAGTGGACGCAACGTCGATGAAGACCGATTTGCTGAGTATATTCAGAATGTACGATGAGTGTCGCACAATTGTCTCAATTGTCTCAATTGTAGCGGCCAGGATTGTAGCAGCCACAATTGCAACAGTCGCAATTGCAACAGCCGCGATTCTAGAAGTCACAATTGGGACAATTGTGCGACACTTACTAGAGCCTACTTAGTATCTTCTTCGCAGGCGCAGTTAGCGGCAATTCAAGCGCAGGAGCCAGTCGATGCCATTCAATATTTGGATGCCGTTTCGGACGCGAGTGAATATTAGCAGTGTAAGTATGCAGCGTGATTCGATATCGCGTTACCGCATGCTTGAAAGTGTGATGATGTTCGACTACCGTGCATTCGATTCCATACTGGTCGGTTAACTGGGTAGCCAGCCAGGCAAGATCGACCGGCGATAACGAATGCGAAGTTTCCTTCTTCTTTTGAAACGCTGCCAAGTGTGTAACGTTGATACGCGGTAGATCCCAGAGCCCTGTCCACCACTGGTCGGCGGTATTTCGCACCATCAAAAGTTGAGTGCCATCACGGATCAAGAAAGCAATATGCGTTAGCTCAGTGATAACTTTCTTAGGTGCAACCATTGGAATAGATGCCTGTAAGCCATCGGCAAACGTTGGGCAGTGCTGACTAAGTGGGCAGTTTGGGCAATTCGGATTCCGCGGCGTGCAAACTTGGCTGCCAATTTCCATGACGGCTTGGTTAATGCGCGCCGGACTGTGCTGGCTATGGTCGACGAGCGACTGAGCGAAGCTCCAGAGTTGCAACTGCCCGTCACGCGAACGTGGATCGATCTCGAGGCGAATGAGTCGGCTGAAGAGGCGCTGCGTGTTGGCTTCGACAATCGGTGCAGGAAGCTCGAATGCAAATGATGCGATCGCGCCGGCGGTGTACCGACCAATTCCAGGCAGCTTTTCGATCTCTGCGACAGTGGAGGGAAACGATCCGGTTGACCCGACAATCTGTTTTGCGGCCGCATGCAATTGACGTGCACGGCGATAGTAACCAAGTCCTGCCCAAAGACGAAGGACATCTTGTTCGTCAGCAGCCGCGAGAGAGCTTACGTCCGGGTATGCCTTCAGAAATCGATGGTAGTAATCGATCACTGTAGCCACCTGCGTTTGCTGGAGCATGATTTCGCTCAGCCAGATAGCGTATGGGTCTTTTGTCCGACGCCAAGGAAGATCGCGAGCATTTCGGTCGTACCATTCCAAAGCTCGTTCGCATATCTTTTGCGTACGCTGTTTTGTCGTTCGACTAATTTGCTTGCTCGTTCAGTACTACAAACAGCAGGTGTTCAAAATACTCAATGGGTTTGGGTTCGGGATTCAGATCGGAATTGAAATCGGGATTCAACTCTAGGCGCCGCTGATTTCTTAACCACACAGTGTATTGTGGATTGGCACGCCTTAATTTGATGAGAAGCAATTCGGAGGGGCCATAGTTAGCAAGCGTCGCACGCAGACCAGCGAAGTTCTTGATCGGCGTACCTTCAATCTCAAGGATGATATCTCGTTCTTGAATTCCGGCGTTTTGTGCAGCACTTCGTTCTTGGACTTGGGTTACTTGGACTTGGCCAGTAGGTAATGAGCCGATGCCCAAGAACCCGCCCTTTCCACGATAGATCTCAAGGCCATCGAGTTGCTGGGCAATTGTATCTTTGCCCTCTTCTGAGATGTTCGTTCCAAATAACCGTAAAGATTCGGTGATGGGTAACTGGCACAACGCAGGCACGAAACTATCGTCGATCGACATGTACTTGATTTCGAAGTGCTGAATCTCAGGCACGTTCCTGAGAACTAAGAGATCGCTGGGTCTGAGTTGCGTTTCGTAGTAACCGGGTCGAATGTAGGTGCCGCGGAGTAAGATCTTATTGACGCCTGCCATTTGCGCGACAAGTGCCAAGGCTTCAGCGGTTACGCATTTGCCTTCAAGGGATACGATCTTGATGGACTTTAGGTAACGAATCCAAGACAACGTATCTACAGTGCCGGTGAATCTGTCGGAGTTGATCTCTACTCCTAAGACATCGGATCTGATTGATGACTTGGAGCCATTGATGTTAATGTCTAAATAACCAATGTCGGCGCCTGCGTGTGTGAGGATGTCGAATGCTTGACGTTCTAGATCATCTTCGATTCCTTTAATGCTGCTTGCCGCCAAACTCGCGAGCGCCGTGGTCTTCGTCAGCGACAATCCTTTTAAAGTGTTGTACGCGTGGGATTTGATCTCGGTGTTGGGATGGGAATGGAAATAGTCGAGAAGTGAGATTTGTTGCGACGCGGAATTCAGCGAAGCGATGGGCGCCGACTTCGCGATCAATTCTATTGCCGCTTCAGGATACTGCTGGAGACGCGACTCGGCCAATTGGCGCGTTCGAAATTCGGGGCTATCCAGTAGCTCCAATTGCGAATTGAGATAAGCGACAAGTGCTTCGCCGGCTAGTTGAGCAGGAACGGCCTCTTCGGACGGGCGGTTCGAGTCAAGTGGGTTCGATTCCTGGGCGAACGCGCAAGGCACAGATATTGCAAATAGTAGCGAGAGTAGTGTCAGCAACGGAAGCGTTAACTTGGTGCGAATTCCTTTCATTTGCGACTCGGCTACATACTGGAGTTGGATTTTAGAAGAAGAAGTGGGCATCGGTCCAAACAGACATTCCATTCTACGATCTAATCTTACCACTTTAAAGTGCGATTGTCTTGTCGGACGTGGGCCAAAAAGAGACGAGTTGAATGCTTGCACAGTTGTTCCGTTCGCGCGCAGCGGACCTAACGTTGCACTGGGATAATGCGGCTAGTGAAGATAATGTGGCTAGTGAAAAAGTTAAAATGAAAACTGCAAGCTGCAAAATGAGCGCTTACACCGCGATTTGGCGGAGGCGTGGAAGTCTACCCCACTAGAATTGAATGCGAATGGAGGTATCGTAACAGTGGGTAAAAGTGGGCCGTATCCGCTGGTTCCTCCCAGATTACCAAACTAACTAACTCGACGATTACTATATGCCACAAATCTCTGCTTTTCGCGGTATTCGCTACAATTTGGCACAGGTGGGATCGCTAAGCAAAGTGATCGCTCCGCCCTATGATGTAGTCGATGCCGCGCTTCAAGCTCAGCTTTACGCAAATAGTCCGTACAATTTCATTCGCCTGGAGCTCACCAAACCCGAGCCAGGCGATACCGATTCGGATGCCGTTTACAAGCGGGCGGCGACTCTGTTTCGGCAGTGGTGTCGCGATGGCGTTATGCAGACCGAACCCGATCCTGCGATTTACGTGTACCACCAGATCTTCGACCACGCCGGTAGGACTTACACCCGTCGCGGTTTTATGGCTCGCGTTCACTTGGTTCGGTTTGGGGAAGGCAATATCTACCCGCACGAACAGACGCATGCCAAAGCAAAGGATGACCGGTTGCGGTTGACGCGGGCCTGCGTTGCCAACATGAGTCAGATTTTTGGACTCTATCCCGACGAATCAAACGAGGCGCAGAATTTACTTGAGGCGGCGGTTGCTGAGACCGCAGGTATCGAGTGCGTGGATCATCTGGGGGTGACGCACCGGATGTGGCCAGTGACGAACCAATCGCTGATTCAGCAAGTCGCATCGCTGGTTCAGGACAAGCCGATGTTTGTGGCGGATGGACATCATCGATACGAGACGGCTTGCAACTATCGCGATGAACTGGCGGTTGCAGCGGGGGGAACGTTACCCAGCGACCATCCAGCCCATTCGCTGATGTCAATGTGCATGAGCATGGACGACCCGGGATTGATCGTTCTACCAACGCATCGATTATTTGCTGGGGCCAGCGAAATGACGGCCGCTGAGTTGACTTCGAAACTGAGCAGTTGTTTTGACTGCGATGCCATGGGGACTGGACCAGACAAAGCCGCAGCGGTCTGGCAACAGATCGAAGAGATTGATGACCAGGGGGCGTTTGGTCTGTATACGGCCAAAGATCAAGCTTGGACATTGGTCACGGCCAACGCGAACGCCGCCAAGCGGATGCTGGAGATAGCTCCGAATCAGAGCGATGATTGGCGCGGTTTGGGCGTTGCGATGCTACATCACTTGATCATGGAAGACCTGCTCGGCCAGCGCGACTTGCCGAAAGCGACTTATGTGCATCAAGTCGATGAGGTCGTCCTTGGGTTAGAAGGAAAGCTTGAAGGTAACCTTCACTATCCATTAGCGGCCTTAGTGATGCCTGCCACGGTAAATGATATCCGTTCAGTGAGTCTTCACAACGAACGCATGCCGGCGAAGAGTACTTACTTCTATCCGAAGCTGCTCAGCGGGTTGGTTGTGAACCCACTGAACGCCAATTAGATGAATGCCAACTAGTTCGCTACAATAGTTCCACACGAAACAGATAACCCAGACCGCATGAGTTTCACAAGAAACTAACTCGTGAGGCGAGTTGATGACTCAGTCACTACAGTTGTTTAAAACGTTGCGAGTATCGATTAGTCGCATGACTCGATTCGATAGTCGATTCTTGCTTGTGCTGATGACCCTATCAGCAGTTGGTGTGTTGTGGTGGCAAGATCGTCAGCGACTTGAGAAGCGTATCGCCACTTTGGAGGCTCGCTACAACCCGATTGCGATTGTTGGTAGCGCATGGGGAGTTGAACAAGCCACCGGTGCGCCTAACACGCGTACTGCTGGGGACCAACCAACTGCATGGGCATCACAAACTCCCGATGGGCAACCAGAGTGGCTTGAGGTTCATTATGCCCAGGCAGTGAAGCCAACTCAGATTGACGTCTATGAGTCTTACAATCCCGGCGCGATATATAAAGTCACTGCGTTCGATCAGTTTGGTAACGAAGGGACACTGTGGAAGGGAACGGACCCAACATCACCCGCCGCCAGCATGGGAGTCTCAACGTTCACGGTTAAGAATGGCTTCAGTACAGACCGTGTTCGGATCTACTTGGCCTCAGATAAGTTTCCCGGCTGGAACGAAATTGACGCGGTCGGATTGAAATACGGATGGATGGGAAGAGTGATCTGGGCGGACAAAGCCAAAGCGAGTTCGACGTTTGGAAACTACGGTGGGTTTGGTTCGGGACTGGCCCCATTCTTCGGCATCTCTCGATAGCTTCGGAACTTTATCTGCCGAGTTCATTCTAAGAGCTCAGGCCGAATACTAGACGCTTGCCAAGTAACTGTTCGGCAGTCAAGTGTTCGCTTTCAGCGACCGGCGACTGGCCAGCAAGAACTCGGCGAATGTAGGTCGTAGAGCTTCGATGATTGACAGCCCGAACAGAATCGATGTAGCTTGTAGCACCTGGGCCAAACGCAAACCAAGGGTCGCCTCGCAAGTAGGCATCCTTGTGTCGACATGCGAAACCCGGCCGAGCGAAACCGGAAACGTCATAGTGTTCCATTCCCGCTTTGGTCAAACACTCTATGGCCGTTTCGTACATAACCATCCGCAGGTCATCGTCGATTTCAGAGATTCGACCGCGCTTGACTTGACTGTAAAACACCGACCCGCGATCGACAGTTAAGCTATAAGTCGAAATGTGCTGCGGGTTGAGGGCAATCGCTGACTTCAAGTCCGCTCGCCATTCGGCAATCGTTTCGCCCGGTACCGCGTAGACTAAGTCGAGCGAAACATTGTCGAAGATCTGCATTGTGTTTTGCAGAGCTTTGCGAAGATGATCGTCGGAATGATCGCGCTGTAGTCGATGAAGTTTTCGCGGTTGGAACGACTGGCCTCCGAGGGTTATGCGGTTCACTCCGGCTTGTTTGAGAGTGGATAGTTTCTCCGGTGTGCAATCTAATGGATTAACTTCGCACGAGAATTCGGCTTTCGGATAAAGGTTGAAATGGGAGTGGAGGATCTCAAGTAGGTGTTGGAGATCGGGAGGCGAGAGGTGACTCGGCGTTCCGCCACCGAGGTAAAGCGTATCGAGTTTGACGGGCTTTGAATTGAGTGTTCGATTTATCTCACGGTCCAGCGCTTCGAGATATTTTGAGATTAGGTCATCACGCCCGGCGATTAGAGTGAAATTGCAGTAGCCACATCGATACTTACAGAATGGGACGTGGATGTAGGCTGAACGGACGGGCATCTGGTGTCTCGAAGATTTGAATTGAATTCCTGATTATCACTCTCCGGCCCCTCACCCCCAAGCCCCCACTCCCCGAGTACGGGGCGAGGAGGAACCAGGAGCGTCACGGCGGCCCACCGGTAGTGTTGGAAAAATATGGTTCGCGGTGCAAGCGTGGGAAAAGCGATAATCTATTGCGCGAAACTCTGATAAGCGAAACTCTGAAACGCAAGTCCTCGCCTCCGTGTTAGGCGGATCCAAACCTCTTTGAACGCAGTCGCAAATTTCCTGAAAACTAGCCATGAAAATGTTGATTCGTGATCACAAAAGCGTTAGGTTACTTCGACGTTGTGTCTCCACCTCGCCCCGTATTCGGGAGAGGGGGCCGGGGGGTGAGGGGTCGGAGTACTGAAATGACTAAACGTATGAACCAAACTTAGTTCGCACGCCATCTACGTCAGACCTCACAATCGAGCGAACGCCTACTTTGGCAACTCCTTCGAAATCGAATACGCTGGAAAGCTAAATTTCGAAGAGAACATCCGTTCGGTGTCTATGTGGCGGATTTCATTTGTCTTGGGTATAAGATCGTGCTTGAGATTGATGGTGAACCTCATTTCAATCCGGAACAGAGAGCCTACGATTCGGCTCGGGATGAATGGATGAAGAGTCAAGGATTCACGGTGATTCGAGTGACGGGTAAACAGGTGGAGTTGGAGACTGAGGAAGTTTTTGATTTGATTGAACGGGAGATTAAGTCAAAATCAAAATCCAGTACTCCGGCCCCTCACCCCCCGACCCCCTCTCCCCGAGTACGGGGCGAGGAGGAGCCAGGGCCGCATCCGCAGACTTGAGAATTGAGGCTTAAGACTAAAAACCAAGAACCAAGAACCAAGAACGAAGAACCAAGAACCAAGAACCTATGAACCTATTCCGTAAGACTTTCAAGTTCAGCGACTAACGTACTAAAGTGCCGAAGCGCTATCTGCACGGGTTCGGGGCTGGCCATGTCGACGCCGGCGTCTCGGAGTAAGTCGAGCGGATCTTTGGAACAGCCGCTGCTGAGGAATCGCAGATAATCTGCTCGCTCAGATTCGCCGCCTTCAAGAACTCGGCGCGATAAGGCGATCGCTGCGGAAAGTCCGGTAGCGTACTTGTAAACATAAAACGCACGATAGAAATGCGGGATGCGAAAGCACTCGAGCGACAATTGATCGTCGACGACAAAGTTCGGCCCAAAGTAGTCGTCGAGCAGCTTGCGATAGGCAGCTCGGAATGTTTCGACGGTGAGCGGTTCGCCGCGTTCAGCCATCCCATGTGTGATCTTCTCGAACTCGGCGAACATCGTCTGGCGAACGACGGTGGCTCGGATGCTATCGATCTCGTGGTTGAGCAAATTAGCCTTTAAACGCTTGTCGGTGGTGCTTTGAAGCAGGTAGTGTGTTAGAAGCTGCTCGTTAAAAGTACTCGCTACTTCGGCGACGAAGATCGTGTAGTTGTAGTACTGGAATGGTTGATTGCGTTTTGAATAGTAACTGTGCATCGAGTGGCCAGCCTCGTGCGTGAGCGTGAAGAGGTCGTTGAGCACCGAGGACTTGTAGTTCATCAGTATGTAAGGATCTGCGTCGTAGGTCCCGCAACTGAACGCGCCACTCTGTTTGCCTTTGTTGGGATAGCGATCGCACCAGCGGCCGCGGAGTCCTTTGGTAAGTGCTTGACCGTATTCCGTTCCCAACGGCTTGAGTGATTCGATGACCGTTTCGACGGCATTGTCCCAGGGTCGGTCCTGCTCCATGTCGCTGAGGATGGGAACGTAGGTGTCATAATGATGGATATCGTCGAGCCCCATTTTTTTGCGGCGCATGTCGATGTAGCGATGCACGGCGGGCAATTCCGATCGCACGGCACCAATTAAATTATCGTAGACTGCGATTGGTACGTTGTCATGAAATAGCGACGACTCGAGCGCGGACGGATACTTGCGAGCTCGGGCATAATAGACATCGGTGTGGATACTGCCTGCAAGCGTAGCGGCCAAGGTGTTTTCGTGTGCCTGGAATTGTCCGTAGTATTGATGAAAGGCCGCTTTACGGACGCTGCGCGTGGAGGCGATCATGAACTGGCCAAACGTCGAATTGCTGAGTTCGACCAACTGGCCTTTGTCGTTTCTGACCTCGCCGAATTTTAGGTCTGCATCGTTGAGTTGACGGAAGACTTTGCCAGCCGTCTGCGCCATTTCGCCTTGCATCGCAATCAGCGATTCTTCGGTGTCAGACAACGTGTGAGCGCGGTAGCGAACAATCCGTTCGAGCAGCAAACGGTACTTTGCCAAAAGTGGATCATCGATGATCGCGGCCATCTTGGCGGCATCAATTGCAAGCATTTCAGGTCGCATGTAGCTAGCTGCTTGGCCAGCACGGACCGACATGTTTTGGAATCGACTGGTCAAGGCTTGATACGTGTTGTTGGTTTGATCTTCGGTTGTTCGCAAAAAACCGTAAGTGCCAAGTCTTTCTGCAAGCCGGTCCATCTCCAGGTCGAAATCGAGCAGTTCAGCGATTACTTTGGCACCTTGCGCTAAGCGGCCTCGGAATTCTGCGTAGCGAGGAATGAGGCTTTCGAATTTCTTAAAATCCGCTTCCCATGCTTCGTCGCTGGCATACAAAGTCGACAGATCCCAGCAATCGGACTGGGGTACTTCACTTCGAGCTGGAAGGCGGTGGGCTTCAGACATTCAAGAACTCCGTGTAAGTGGCGTATGCTTCCAGCTTGCGGCTGTGCTGCATTACGTCTGTTTGCGATTTGATTTGAGTGGCCAGAACAAAAGGCAAGGTGGAAGCATATCCCACGCCTTACCGCACGTTTTGCAACAGTTTATGCTACAATGGCCAATTGCGGGATTGGACCGAAATGAAAACTAGGAGGAACTGTGATGAGCAAATTTGCGGTAGATTTTCGTCGGCTGATGCGGCTGTCGATTGCTTCGTTATCGATGGTTGCAACATGCGGAATGGCGACTCATGCTGATGCGCAACAAAGTTCTCCAGGCTATGCAGATGCCATCACACTGCCAAAATATTACCCAGGCATGGGCCGTGTCATGGTGCTCGGCGGCATCGAGTCCGCGAAGCCAGTAACCAATGTAACCGTATCGCATACGCAGGTTGCCAACCCGCAAACGAACAATGGCGACGACAAATTAACGGTCCAGGCGACCGTGTCGCCTGATCAGCCCAACCAAATAAAAGTGGTTGTTATCCCGCAACCTACAGGTGTCCCCGCAGCGCCTGTGTCGGTGACGACACAAGTTTTGAGTCCTATCCAAGCCGTTGTTACTCCTAAGGCACCGATACCTGCACCTGCAACTGTAGCGATGCCGACGCCACAAACCACACCTCCACAGCCGCCTCAAGTTCCAGCCAACAGTTCTAGTCAGCAAGCGGTCCAGCCTAATCAGGATTCGCAACTGAAAAGACGAACTGGCGAGCGTGATCCGAACGTTCCGCAGCCTCGTGAAGTACGTGAAGTTCAGCCGCAGCGCGATCAACCGCCGCTTCGACGAGACCCGCCACGCGAAGTGCAAGGTGTGCCGCTTCGTCCCGATGCCAGACCAGATCGACCAAACCCAGATCGACCAATCCCAGATCGACCAAACCCAGATCGACCAAACCCAGATCGACCAAACCCAGATCGACCAATCCCAGATCGACCAATCCCAGATCGGGCGAAAAGTGATCCATCAGATCGCGACGATTATCGGGTTCGAGATGATCGCCGCGCTCTTAGTGAAAATGGCGATTACCGCGATGCAAGAATGGACGACCGCCCGCAAGACAGACCCAGTACACGCCGTCCGGGTCCTGATGGGCCGGGATTTAACCCGGGAAGAATGTTTGGCGAAGGTCCTGGCCCAGGTCGAGGACCATGGATGCGTGGTGGAATGGATGGAGGTCCTCCAGGAAATTTTAACAGACCAAATAACGGCCCCAATAACGGCCCAAATAACGGCCCGCACAATGATCCCGACCGTGGTCCGAACAACGGGCCGGGCAACCCAAACAACGGGCCAAACAACGGGCCAAACAACGGGCCAAACAACGGGCCAAACAACGGGCCAAACAACGGGCCTGGGCAAAATCTAGACTCAATCGATCGCATCTTCAACTCGCCAGCGGTGCGTCAATTCCTTCAGCTTAAGGAAGAAAATCTGCAGCTCAAGGCTGAGTTAAAGATGAAAGAGCGAGAGCTCGAAATGAAGATGGAAATGACAGAAGCACGGCTTAGGATGCATATGCAAGAGGCGGAGAAGCGAGTGGATCAAGCCAATCGGCAATTGACTGAAATGAAAGAACGGAGTGAGCAAGAAAGGAAAGAACCAAGTTCGGCGCTACGTTCCGAAGCGCGACGTACTGAATCGTCTGGAGTTCTGAATCGTGAGTTTTTCGAGCAGGTAGATAAACTACGCGGTAAAGAAGGCGAAGATGCAAATAAGCAACATGCAGAAATGCAAAAAACGCTTGAGAAGGTTACTCAGGAGCGCAATCGTGCTGTCGCCGAATTAGCAAACGTGCTGAAGCAGAGCGCGGACATGAAACGCAAGATGGAAGCTGTTTTGCAAGAGAAATTAAATGCTGAGAAGCAAGTAGAAAGTGCGCGGCAAGCAGCGACTGAGGCGATCAAGCAAGAGAAAGAAAAACGGGAAGAACAAGCTGCGAAGAGCAAGAAGGACACGGAAGCGAAGAAACCAGAAGCCAAAAAAGCTGAGTTGAAAAAAGAAGAGGCTGCTAAGCAAGGCGAACTAAAAAAAGAAAAAGCAGTCGAACGCAAGAAGCCAAAGGATAAAGGCGACGAAGACGAAGACATGGATGAGGATGAGGACGAAGATGAGGACGAAGATGAGGACGACAGGTAAGATGCTACTCAGTGAAATCGTCTCGATATGAATCAGCGAGTGACGCGTGAATGCGTACTCGCGGTGCTGGCGTTGGCTCTGGTGTTGCGTCTAGCAGCGGCGACCTATTGGCACGGCGCGGCAGCCTATGAAGGGCATCTATTCCGGCTGGGCGACAGTCACAGTTATTGGATCCTCGCCAGTGAATTGGCTCGCGGACTGCCTTATCAGTACGGGAGTCCCGATGCCAGCGTATTTCGAGCTCCGGTGTACCCACTTGTTCTGGCACCGTGTACTCTGATTGCTGATGAACAATCGGCGGTCTGGGCGGCGCGCTTGGTCGGCTGCTGGCTTGGAACGGTCGCCGTAGGCTTAGCGATGGTGCTCGCGAGGCGACTTTATGGAACCGTCGCAATGCTGTTCACTGGACTGCTGGCTGCAGTTTATCCGGGAACGATTGGGATGAGCATTGTGATTTTAAGCGAAGCGGTTTTTTGTCCGCTCATGTTGCTTTATCTTTGGCTATGGCAAGTGGCTTGGGAAAAAACTTCCACCCAAAGTGTAGCGGTGATTGCAGTCGCGGCAGGATGTGTCTCAGGGCTGGCTGTGCTGGCCAGGCCGAGCTGGTTGCTGTTCGCGCCGATGCTCTTTGCGATTGGCGTTTTGCTGGGACCACACCGTCATCGGCATGCTGTAATTTTTGGCGGGACTGTATTAGGTATCGTGCTCGTGATGACTCCCTGGTGGGCGAGGAATGCTAGCGTTACTGGGGAGTTTGTGCTGACTACGTTGCAAGTGGGACCGAGCTTGTACGATGGACTTCACGCCGGAGCAACCGGTGGCAGTGACGAAGGGATGGCGTTTATGTCTCAGTTTGCTGAAGAACAGCGGGCTGAAGATGTTGCGAACAATTCGCTTCGAAGTACTTTTGAATACCGGCTAAACCGACGGGCACACCGTGCCTCAGTTGCGTGGATCAAAGAGCATCCTTACGAAGTTATTTTGCTAGCAGGTCGAAAATTCTTGCGAACGTGGTCCCTTTGGCCTAACGGTGGAGATGTGGGATCAGGTACTCTGCGAGCAGCGCTAACGGTCGGGTGTTTTGCAATACTGGCGTTGGCATGCGTAGGCAGTTTTCAGCGACGAGCAACGAACCTGAAAGCGAGCTGTTGGGGAGGCAATTTCTTTTGGCTGCCAACAGTATACTTTACTTTGTTGCACATGATATTTGTCGGTTCGATTCGCTATCGCGAGCCTGCCGTGTTGGTGCTGACCGTGTTGGCTGGCGTTGGATTAGCGAGTGTAGCAGGCGGTTTTGTTAAGCTAAGGGCGCAAGGAAGTGCCTCGAAGGATCGCACAGCAATCTGAAAGTAAATCAAAAGCGGCTGATGGCCGACTGGTTTCCGCTGCGCCGAATCCTACATCGTCCGCTCCGCGTTTTGGACTCGACTGCCCACGCCGCGGACCGGCTCTATTATGGCTGGTAATCGTCTTAGCCGCTGTGGCTTCAATTCTTAGTTATCAAGCCGTAATCGGAAAATTCGATCGGCAATTGCATGTCGCCGTTACCGAACGAATGAAAGAGTTTTTTCCGAATGCGAGTGTTTACATAGGTCGAATCGCCTACAACAACCGTGGCGAAATTGTGGTGAATGACCTGCGCATGGCGATCATAAGCGACGCGACCGGGAAACACCGACAAGTCATGAACTGCGAGCGAGCGGTTTTGGCCGGCGATCTCGACATCGCTCACTTCATTCAACAAACGATTAAGGTCAAACAACTGGACCTGTTCGGTGTTCAATTGGAAGCTTGGCCGCAAGCAAATGGAAAATGGTCCATCGAAGAACTGAAGCCTCGAACAGACGCTAGCGCCGGCCCGCCTGTCGTGGTGATTCACAAAGCGATGTTGAAAGTCAATCGTGACAATTCCGCGCGAGCCCCAGTTACGGTGTTACACGACATCGAAGGCCGCATTGCACCGGTCTCGCAAGCCGAGGCAGAGGTTAGTTCTATTTCGGCGTTGTCAATCAATCTCTCGGCCAGTAGTAGTGGCTTGATGGAACGCGTTTCAATGCAAGGTTGGCTGGATGCTCAGCAAGGCAGCTGGAAGGCTGCGGGCGCTGTCACAAAGTTTGCGTTCACACACGAATTGATCGAGAATCTGCCACCACAAATAACCCAGTATCTGGACCAGCTCGCGGGCCTTGAGTGCGAGGCTTCCTTTACCTACAAAGTTTCTAGTCGCCCGCGGCAGACTCCGAGCTTTTCAATACGTGACGGACAGTTGACCGACGGACGCTTGCAGGACCCACGACTTCCTTATCCACTCGATCATCTGAATGGAAAATTCTTTTGCGATAATTCGATGTTGCAATTGCGTGAGCTACGCGCGACCAGTGGCAGCACGACATTGATGCTTGACACGGATATCGAAGGCTTTACGCTGGACGTTCCGATGTGGATTCAAGCCAAAGCCCAACACTTAGAACTGGACCGTCGACTGTTTGATTCCTTACCACAACATTGGCAGTCGTACTGGGAACGTCTAAAACTCGAGGGAACCGCCGATGCAAGCGTGAGGCTGGTATTCGATGGGCAAAAGTGGTCGACTAAGGCTAGTTTTGACTGCAAGAAAATATCGATGACTCCGTGGTTGTTTCCGTATCCAATTGAAAACGTCACTGGCAGAGTTGAATATGCGGATGGAAAAGTTAGTAGCGAGTCACTCGCCGGCTTCGCAGGTGGCCAACCCGTGCAAGGCAGTGTGTCCTTGAGCGGCAAAGATGGAAATTGGTTTGGCGAGATCAGTTGCCATACGCAGGGTGCAGTTTCTGTGGACGAACAACTGCTTTCCGCATTGACGCCGGTGGGAGCTAATCGCACCGCCGCAGATAACTTTGTTAGGACTTTGCATCCGGCAGGTGTGATTCAGCTGACAAACGCGACATTCATTCGAGGTGAAAACCCAGGCGACACCTGGCATCGTAAGATCGATGCCAATGTCTTCAACGGTACGATTCGCTATGACGGATTTGCGTATCCCATTTACGATATTCGCGGACGCATAACTGCGAAAGATGATCTATGGACACTAGATCAGTTTGAAGGCCGAAACGACAGTGGTCGAATTCTTTGTACCGGCGCGTGGTTAGGGGTGAAGTCCGGAGCTGTGCCACTGGATTTGCATTTCCGCGCTCTAGTAGTCCCGATGGAAGAAGAACTGCAACACGCGCTACCCAAAGATGCACAGTATCTCTGGAGCGAGCTTCAGCCATCCGGCGCGATCGATGAAATAGATGTAAAGATTCTGAGGCAAGCACCTGACAGACCAGTCGATGTTGTCGTTTCAGTGCGTGAGGATAGTAAGTCTAACGAAGCCAGTGGTCGCTCGTTGCGATTGTATCCGCGCGAGTTCCCTTACTGGTTGACCGATGTGGCGTGTAACATCACCTATTCGCCAGGTCATATCCAGATTGAATCTGCATCGGCCTCGAACGGAGCTAGTCGCGTTTCAGTCAAAGGTGAATGCTCTCGCAATGCAAAAGAAGAACAATGGGTTGCTAATATCAACTGGTTGCCGACGACTCGTTTTCTGGTGAACAATCAGTTGCTTCAGGCCTTGCCGGCGAGTGTTCGCAATTCCCTGCTGAGCTTGGATCTACGCGGTCCGATTAGTGTGATTGGCACCAGTGAAATTATGCTGAATCCGAATAGCGATCCAGGCATCACCAGTCGCTGGGATTGTGAGTTGGATTTGGAAGATGTTCAGCTAGGTGAGGGCAACTATGTAGATGCGATACGGGGAACGTTGAGCCTGCAGGGGCAAAACGATGGCCAAACGATCACCGCCTCGGGTGTAGCAGACATCGGCGCTTTAACGCTAAAGGGCGTACCGGTAACTGGTGTGAAGGGTCCCTTTGCATTAGTCGGAAGTCAATTGTTTTTTGGCCGTTCGATCAGCGAAGCCGCTTTTCAATCAACTGGCGTTCCTGCAACGGATATCGTCGCCGATGGGCTGGGCGGTAAACTTGAGGTCTCAGGTCAAGGGCGACTTGATACTGGCAAGTTCTATATTCAAGCGAATTTGAAAGGGGCCGAGCTTTCGTCGTTGCTTCAGGATGTTGGGATGAACCGGGCGAGCATTCAGGGACTTTGCGATGCCGAAGTTGACTTCAATGGAGTTCCTTGGAATCCGCAGACCTTCGGCGGTTCGGGCAAGATCCACTTGAGCGACGCCAAGCTTTATCAATTGCCATTCATGGTTCGCTTGCTCAGTTTGACCCCAGCGGTTAGCAAAGACGATTCAGCCTTCAATTCAGCCGACATCGAGTTTACGCTTGACGGCGATCGCATCCCGCTCAAGGTTGCCTGCGATGGGGATGTATTGCGATTGATGGGTAAAGGTGAGACAAATCATCGACGCGAGATTGAACTGGATTTGTACACCTTCATCGGGCGACGTCGATTGATCGATCCGGTGCTTTCCGAGACCCCCTACGCTTCGGCCATGATGATCGAGGTTCGCGGGACACTCGATAACTTGAGCATGCAGCGGCGTCCGTTCCACAATCTTGAGTCTACTTGGCAGCAGATGTTTCCCGAAGTTGCCGAACGCAGGCAGGCCAATCCGATTTTGCCGTGGCGAAAGTGAGGCCCGGAGAAGCTAGAAGCTAGACCGCGATGGGCGAGACGGCTCTACTTTTTTGCGCATTTTGTGCTCTTCGTTCGCAGAACTTAATTTCTGTTTTGGTTTGACTTTACGAATTTATTCTTAAGTGACAGCCATATTCGGTAGGCAGTTAGTCAGACTTTGGATTTTGTAAACCTGATCGGCTGTAACTAAGAGTTCTCTACGCGCGTAAGCTTTTCGCATCTTACCCAAACGTAACTCTCGTTACTAACGGACTAAACTGACCGGACATGCATCCCAAGCTTCGCAATTTAGCACGCATTCCCAAATTACTTATACCAACAATGCGGAGTTGTCGATGAATCTTTCGCTTAGAGCAGTCTCAGCGTGTCTGGCCCAGCTTATCTAGCCAGTTGCTCCTAACCTACGATCGCCTTTCGGGATGAATCAGTGATCATGGGTTGGTTTGAGCAAGTTTGTAATGGCAGGTAGGTAGGAACATGCAGAGACGGCCAGCTTAACTTACGGCGGACGCGACAGCGTCCATCACCATCCAGCTCGTGTTAAACGTGTTTTCCAAGGAGAACGGGAATGAGAAGGCTGTTTATTGTGCCGGTACTTGTTGCTTTACTAGCTGCAATGTCCGGTCGCGTAGCAAACGCTGCTTACTGCGGCGCTGTCAGCTACGACAACTGTGGCGGCTGTGCTGAAGGCTGCGGCGAAGTAGCTGCAACTCACACAGTTATGAAGACTGTACGCAAGACGGTTTACGAACAACGTACCGAGCAGCGTACACGCACCGAATACCAAACGGTTTCGGAAGACAAAGTGATCAACGTAACTCGGATGGTTCCAGAGACACGTTATCGCACTGTCAACCAAGTCGTTCGCACACCGGTCCAAGAAGTTAAGACTCGCAACTACACGGTGATGCGACCAGTTCATCAGACTCACACCAAGACGATTACATACAATGTAAGCCGTCCTGTGTATGAGACACGAACGAAAGAAGTTAACTACACTGTCATGAAGCCTGTGTACGAGACCCATGAAAAGGTCATCAACTACACAGTTCGCCGACCAGTGTACGAAACACACTCGAAGGTTGTTAACTACACTGTCTGTGTGCCTGTACAAGAGACCCATGAAAAGGTCATCAACTACACGGTACAACGACAAGTGTGGGAAAACCGCGAAAAAGTTGTCAACTACACCGTTATGAAGCCAGTTCAAGAAACTCATGAGCATGTAGTAAACTACACGGTCATGGTTCCAGTTCAAGAACAACGCACACGTAACGTTGTGAAGACAATCACAACACCAGTTAACTACACCAAGGAAATCACTGTCAACGGCGGAAGCTGGTCGACGGTTACCGAAGAAGTTGCTGGTCCAATTGTACGCAAGACTGTACGTGAGCCAGGCACATGGTCGTATGATCCTTGCACATGCAAGTGCGTATACTGCCCAGGCGAATGCCGCGTAGAGTGTGTACAATGCCCACCAAAGACGATTTGCAAGAAGGTTTGGGTTCCATCCTGCGAAACCAAGACCATCAACTGCGTTCGTTACGAAAAGAGCTGTGTAACTGAGTGCGTTCCTTACACCGTATGCAAAATGGTTCCAGAATGCCGTACAAAGACTGTACAGCACACCACTTGCAAGATGGTTCCAGAATGTCACAGCAAGACCGTTTGCTACAAAGTTTGCAACACTGTTTGCGAACCACATAGCAAAGTTTGCACCTACACAACTTGCAAAATGGTTCCAGAATGCCGTAGCAAGACTGTAAACTATACAACTTGCACAATGGTTTGCGAGCCACGTAGCAAGACCTGCACTTACACAACCTGCCGTATGGTTCCAGAGTGCCACACCAAGACCGTATGCTACAAAGTTTGCAACATGGTTTGCGAACAACGTACTAAGGACGTTTGCTACACAACTTGCACCATGGTTCCAGAATGCAAGACACAGACATACACCGTTTGCAGCTTCACCTGCGAAAACGTATGCAAGCAAGTTCCTTATACAGTTTGCGTTCCAGTATGTGAGCAGAAGACAATCAAAGTTTGCAAGCGAGTTCCAGTATGTGTTCCATACGAAGTAACCGTCTGCGTTCCAACAGTTGTCTGCGAGCAAGTTCCAGTTGAAGTTTGCTGCCCAGCACCAGTATGCAACGATTGCTGCTCAGCAGCAGCACCACGCACTGGTCTGCTACGCCGCATCTTCAGCCGCCTTGGTAACATCGGTAACAGCGGTTGCGGATGCAACAGCGGTTGCTCGACTGGTTGTGCAAGCGGTTGCGGTTGCTAATTAAAAATTAGCTGCCAGCTAAAGTCTAAGGTACTACTCGACTCTGGCATCAGACAGATATGAAAGTCTTCCTCTGATGCCAGTTTAGTACCTCAAAGCAAAGTCGAAAAACCTTCCGCCCGACCGGATGATCTGGTGGAGTTAAGCAAAGGGCGGTCAGTTTGCCAGGGAGGCACAACTGACCGCCTTTTTGTGTTTTCTGCCAATG
>JANODD010000264.1:0-17230 GCA_031412515.1 Planctomycetia bacterium
TCCGGTTCAAAACTGCTAACCTTAGCTTCACCCATCGCGTGATCCTCCATTGAATGCGTTATTGACTTCAGATACCAATTAAACGCTGGAAATCACGCATGGGTTCTATAAATCACAAATTTTTAGTATGAATAATCCGGGCTTAGCCATATCGCCGGCTAACATGGCAGTGCAATAAAATCGTTTGCCGAATTCTTAAATGCGGGCTTCACCGTGTACCCAACTTGGCTTAAAAAACTCTGAGCATCCGCTGCTTGAATACCGAGCTTGGTCATGCGATCTAGATTCTGCTCAAACCAAACCAGTTCTACCTGCTTTCTCTCAAGTAGTTTACGAGCACCTTCCAGGGCCCAGGTATCCGCCCCCTCGATGTCAATCTTGAGCAATGAGATCTTCGTGTCAACCGGTAACGCTTCGTCCAGTCGAATCAACGGCACCTCAAGCTGGTTTTCGCCACTCAATGTGATTCCACCCCAGCCAGTCTGCTCTTTGGGTCCTAGCGAGAACCGAGCGGTCCCCGTTTCTTTCCCGACGGCTTCATGACGAATCTGCACTTGTTTTTCAAAACCGTTTCGCTCAATGTTCTCTTTGAGAAGGTTCTGGTTCCGGGGGGACGCCTCGAATGCAATTACTTTGTTTTGGACGCCACCCGACGCCCATAGCAGCGAAAAGTATCCAAGATTTGCACCAACATCAACTAACAATCCGCCGCGACGGGCCATCCCTACGAACTGTCGCGTCAGGGGTAACTCGTAGAAACCGCTCCATGCAATGCTCTCCGAGATTAAGTCACCAGGTACCAACTTCATCGTGACTCTAGGAGCGTAACGAAGCGGGCTTCGTTCAAAAGCTTTCTCCCGAAGCGCAAATCCCCACCTCGAGAGACGTGTCGCAATCCGTTCAGAAGCTCGTGGTGGACAACATCGCATGAGGGTTTCAAGGTGCATTCATAATCCAGTTCTCAAGAAAATTACTAATGTGTAGACCGAAAACGTCTACCTAGCAGTCTACACGATCAAACATCTCAGAACAATATTCCAGGTGTCTCTGCAGCCTTGGTACAATTGAGAAAGTCATTGTTGTTTGGCAATCTCTAATTGCTTGCTTCGAATGGCTGCGGGTTTGCGCAATGCTGCAGGCTTCTGCGCATGTGTAAAATCATTTCCTATTTCCGTTTTCGAAACTTCCCACGAATTTTCTGGCAAATCGATATCGCAACAGGCGGAAGTATATATTTGAAGGTTTCCAGTGCTTTTTGATTCTTAATTCCTCGCATTTTTGCTACGTCATTAAGTAACGCTCCAACCTCACCTGCTTTTTTGTCGCTTGTAAACAGCTTACTCGAAAGGTTAATCCAATTTCGCAAAGTTGACTCAGGAACCTGTTCAAAGCATTCCCTTAATTGGGATTGATTGAACAGATTCGTACTTCCACAAGCCTTTCCAAGGTACTCAGTAAATAGTTTCCATTCGCGAGTCGATCGCCCCGTCTCACGCCACCATGCCTGATGCGATTGACCTGGGTGTTCTCGCCACAATCCGCATATTCTTGGATCCGCAACGCATTGAGTATGGACTGCAACGTCGAACAGAAGTGAACGTTCAACAAAGAGCGGAAAACTGGCGTCACTAAGGCTGGCACAATTGGATTTGAGCGTATCCCGTTTAAATGCTACCACTGGAGGAATGGCTACACTAATCAAGTATGACAGTCCCAAAATCGTTTCCGCTTCAACTTTCACTTCCTTCCCTTGAAACCAATTCATCGTCACGGGAGGTCCGTAGATTTGCGCACCATTGAGATTGTGAGCCGCAGCGCTACAAAGCGCAGTACCTAAGTACAGGCCCGCATCATGGCGTTTCATGCATTGAACGGCTCGTTCTGCAAAATCGTTGACGATTAAGTCGTCATCCTGAAGCCAAGAAAAATACTCGCCATCCGCGCACTCCAACACTCGGCTAAAATTTCTTAATATGCCAATATTTTCGTCGTTGCGAATGTACTTGATCCTAGGATCATTTAATCCTTGAACATAATCCGAAGTAGTATCCGATGACGCGTTATCGCAGACAACAACTTGTATGTTCATATAACTCTGCGAAAGAGCGGCGCCTAGCGACTCCTTGAGATAATTCACGCGATTAAACGTGGGAATTCCAATTGTAAAAAGCGGCTCACTCATAAGATTTCAGATTGTCCTACGTTAGGCTTTTCGTAATACGTTCCTTTTGATCCTTCCTCCAAACTGCTCGGTACCATTTTACAAATTGGGAGAAAATCTCACTGCGAATCATCGGAGCCATAAGACCGCTTCCAATCAGCATGACGCAAGACACAACGATGAGCGTACAGGCCTGATTTAACGCACCGACCGGTTGAGGTATAGCGTATCGAAGGAATGTTACTAACGCAACCGAACTCATCAACGGAAGAGCGACGTCCTCGAAGTACCAACTCCACTTTTCTGAAATCAATATCCGCTTAAACATAAAGTGAATTCCGAAAATCCCGTGTCCAGCGTTAAAGCAAGCCCAAACCCAAGCAGCGCCAATCGGTCCGTAACGCGGTGTGACTAAGAAAATCGCTGGAACAAGTAGTATCAAGGCAATGATACAAATATTAATCGACAACCTTGTCCAGCCGTGCGCGAGCTGGGCATAGTACGGGATTTGCACTAACCCATGCAACAAATTACCTAGCACAAGCAAACTGACTAGAGGCGCGGTGCGAACGGCTAAGGTTGCGTCTTGCGTCCAAAATCTAAGAAAGGTTTCTGCGAAAGCAATTAGAACTAAGCACGCGCTACCGTGGATCACGCTCACTAATTGCGCGCCTTGATGGAAGGCTCGTGCCAACCCCGCCTGATCTTTGGCGGCGTAGAATTGAGTAAGTTGTGGATACCACGCCAGAGTAATTGGATTTACAAAGGTGTATGTTGCACCAGCGATCACACCCGCTAAGGTGTAACTCCCAAATTCAGAAAGACTTAGTAGCTTTGACAATAGGATCTTGTCAGTCTGTGTAAACAACATCGATAGCAACGAGATAGTAATCATTCCGCCGGCAAAGCGCCAGACGCCGTTAAGGGCAGGAAGCGAGAATCTCCCGCTACGCTCGCCGAAGGGCAAGCTTGCATAAGTTACTATTCCCAGAACCGAAAGCGTTATAACTGAAACCAAACCTTGCCATATAAAAAAGGCCTGTATTGTGGGAGAAACCCACGCAAGAAGTCCTACTGCACCAACGCCGCGCACTGTCGCCAAAATGCAATTGATGACATTCAAAATCACCTGCCTTTGCAGACCTGCTAAACAACTCCGATAAACTCCTTCGACAAAGCGTAAGGCTATCACCAATCCCATTATTGAAAATGCCTGAGCAATCGCCCCCGTGGACAGTCCGTCTGGCTTTAACCAGTTGGTAGCGAGCATTGTCGAACTCAATGCGATACCGCAAGCTATTACTGTGGCAATAGCAAACGCTATAACCTCGATACTTCTTAGCAAATCCCGGATAGATTCGGGTGAATGTCCGCCACCTTTAAAGCTTGCCATTTCACGACTGAGGGTAGGCGTCATCCCCATATCGAGCAAGCCCAAGCACGTAGCCAATACTCCAAAGATTCCTATCAGTCCGTAGGCCTCTATTCCAACATACTTAACGTAGAGTGGAACGAACGCGAACCCCATAAGAGCAACCCACCCTTGCCCGAGGTAGTTGGCAATTAGGTTTCTCTTAAGCATTGGATCAACTGTAAGAACTTTCTTGCGTTGGGAAGTAAAATGATTAGTTCAATCATAGCTATTTACTGAGCCTCTGATCGATTCACGGTCTGGCGCTTTGCATCTTCGACGGGAGGAATCGCTCATCTTGCTTGTGGAGAATCAGTTTAGGGCTTAGGTCATAAACAATACAAAACATCGAATTGGAAACATAGTCTTGATTCGGAACTGCAAGCAAATTGAAGCCGTGATGAGGTGGCGTGTCACAATAAGTACGATTCAACGGCAGTAATTCAATTTGAAGAGAAGCACTCTCGATGTTTTGATGAAAATCTCGTATTGCAAACAGAGTGTATCCTAATTCGTACATAAGCTTGACCGAATCAGACCCTTCAAGCCCATTGCTCCAATCGTTGTAAAGGCTATGCGTTTCAAAAACAACTATTGGTTTATCCCTGCGCAAGATCCGCTCCGCCCCCTGCAGAACTTTGATTTCATTGCCTTCAACGTCGATCATTAAGACATCTAGCCGATCGATTTTTGCTTGACTCGCATAGTCGTCAATGGTAATTGTATGTAGTGCGTCACCACGCAGTTCTTGCGGAGCAGTGACTGTTGACGCCAATGCGTCTTCTCCCTCGAAAACCAACCGCTCGTTGCTTTTATTCCACAGCGCGAGATTGTTGATCACGATGTTCGTGAGCACGTTGCGACGAGCATTTTCTTGAATCAACGCGGAGTTTCGCTTATTTGGCTCAAATGTGTGGCAAATGCCCGTATTGCGAATGTTGTCAGCAATGAGGATTGCTTGGTCTCCGAAGTATGCTCCCGCAATAATGACGTTCTGGGCGCCTTTCGCGAAATGGTTGAGTAAACGTGTTGTCATGGGTTCCCAAACATGATCCGGTTCGGCTGGGTTCGAGAGCAAGAACTCACGCGCAATCTTGGAATTATATTCGAAACGAATCACCAGTCCTGAAGAAAGCCGTTTCTCAAATTTTTCACCGGAAAACAGCTCATCGCAAATTGGACCAGAAATCTGGTCTCGCACATTGACATGCGGATATCCCGCATCTTTTTCGAAGCTAACAATCGCATTTATAAGAGCATTGCGCATTGTTGTATTTGATCGAAGGGCTTCTTTTGCAAGCAGAAGATTAGTCATATTTAGGCTGTATTGAAAGACAGGTTAGGTTTGAGAACTGGATTGTAAGGCGTATTTTTGCCCGCTTGGAAATTGCATCGGATGTCAAATTCATCCACGCTTGATGAACTCAGACCGCGAACTTAGCTTGCCGTTGAACGATAAGAAACGCACCGAATACTGCGTTCCACTCCGCAATACAACTAAAGCGACGAGTTCTCACAGCACTCAGTACTTACAAACGCTTTTTGATACACGTACTTAAACTCATCGCAGACAAACTGAATTGAACTGTACCCTTAGGTACCAGTCATACGCATAAATCGTACGGAAAATCATGGCTTTAGCAGTAGACCCTGTCCAGTGGGAAGCGACAGGATTAAGACATTCTTGCTCTTCGCGAATCTGTCGAGCGCTTCTTTTTGTTCGTCGTGCCCTTGCCACCCATAATCGTCAAGTAAAACAATACCTCCAGCCACCAGTTTGGGCCAAAAGAACTCTATCGCAGCGAGTTCAGGCATTGCGCAATTCATATCAATTGATAAGTATGCGACTTTCTCTGTAGTTACTTGAGCGAGAGTTTCAGGAACGGTTCCTGGAATAATACGGACACCAGAAAATTTCGCGAATGTTGAACGAACATCGTCTAAGCACTCGTCATAAAGGTTTAGGTAACGACCTGACGAACGCTCTGGCGCACTCAGGTGGGTTTCTGCAAGACCCTTGTATGTGTCTAGAAGGTAGTAACATTTCTCCGTCGACGCGAAATCCGAGAATAAAATAGTAGCGATCGCGAGTCCTCCACGATTTACGCCACATTCTACGAAATCACCTTCGAGTTTGATGGCATGACTTGCAGCCCAGCACGCAACTTGTACACGCCAATGAATTGATGACTCTTTCCAAGATTGAGTAGCCTTACCTGCTGAATATGCTTCCTGAAATCTCGGGTCATGTAAAAAATCACACTTATGTACACATGCCAACCCGTCCTGATTGTAAGTGAGATGTCCTATATTGACTTTCTCCAGCTGACGCCCTCGAACCAAGCATTCGATAGCATTCGAACAACGTCTTCGCATACCGCGCAATTTCGACATCGGACTTATCATTCTGACCTCTTATTGTTATTTTAAGCGTAATAAATAGCCATCAATCGCTTCAGAGATCAGGGATTTTGATGTCTGCTCTTTATCGATCACAAATGAATCGTTTTCAGCGAGGAAGGCTTTCATCGCAGTGTAAGGATTGTCGCCAACGTCCCAGGGACGTGTGTCTGAGTAGTATCCTTTAGGGAAGAACTCGATAAACGTATCGGGCAGGATCAAATAACTCCCAACGGAAACAAGAGGAGCGTACAGACGCAATTCATCCAAAACGTGAGCATGCGAGTGCAGCGAATCCAGCACAACCATAACGCTCTTTTTACCAACGGTATGCTCGCGAATTTTCTCAAAAATTTGCGGATCGGTGGACGAGCCTTCATACATGACGATCCGACTTCGCATGGGGTGGCTTTCGATCTGCTCGCGATTGTGTTGTCGGATATCGATGTCTACGCCTACCACTTCTCCTGCCAGCCCCATCATTTGCATCATGGACGCGGAAAACACGAGCGAGCCCCCATGGGCGATACCGGTCTCGATGATTAAATCCGGTTTCGTCCGCCACATGATTTCTTGCTGCACAATCATGTCCGCTGGAAACTTGATGATCGGTCTACCCATCCAACTGAAATTGTACGTGTATTTATATTTGTCCGCGTGAACCATCCAGTCAATGGATTTGGCTCGCAGCTCAGCATCCTGCCCCATGCTTGTAATATCGTTTTTGCGTTCGCTGTTGAATTGTTCTATGGCGTCCATCTATTCTCCATTGCTCGTTGAGTACAAGGCGATCAGTTTTCGAATCGTTTCAGACATTTGGGATTGGGTTAGCTGTTCTTTCGGCCAACTACTTCGATAAATAGAACTCACATGAAATTGATTCGAGGTGTCCGGCAGGCTTGATTGTCTTTCGATTTTCAATCCTCTACCGAGCTCTTCGAAAAAAATATCGGCGGTGAGATCAGCGATAGACGAGATCGTTGCATACCAGTTCGAACCGCAATTGACCGGAGTACAGCCTGCTGGGAACCCATCTATCAAATTCAGGATTTGCTTTGCCACATCTGTTGTGCTTACAAAGTTTCGGGACTGCAATCCTGATGAACGAAGTGTTACTGCACCTTTAACGAACGCTTCTCGTATGAAGCACATGGGCACCAACGTTGAGCGATTCACCGTGGGTGCGGCTGGCACTCCAAATACATTCGAAGGACGCAGAAGAACGACATTCAGCCCGTATCTTTTCGCGTAGAGTTCGCAAACCTCTTCGCCAAACTTGTGATTCAGTGCATAAGGCGTCTCACAATTGGTTGGGGTGCTCTCATCGATAACTCCGCTCAACTCTGTACCATATACCTGTAAGGTAGAAAGGAAAACGACGTTGCGTATTTTGTTTCGATGAGCCAAATCCAGCACATTGCGAGTTCCAACGGCGCTAAGGGATACACCCTTTTCAAAGTCAGCGGAGACTTGATCGTTCGCAGTTGCACAGTGAACTAAGAAATCTGCTTTGTAAGTGCCTGAAGTTGCTTCTTGGTCCAAGACGTCCAACTGCTTAACAGCTGTACCTAAGTGTTCCGAAAGACCGGAGGCCGCCGATCTTGCGGTTGCTAAGACATCGAAGCCACTGGCTAACGATTGTTTGACAAGCTCACTTCCAATGAAGCCCGAGGCCCCTGTGATCATAATGGATTTCATCTGTTCACACCTCGACAGTCAGCCCAGCAAATTCCGGCGTCAATCGTGCAGCGCCACGATCTTTGTCAGAAATGTGTGATACGGGAAGCGGCCATTTGATTCCAATCATTTCGTCAAACGGATTAAGGCCTCGCTCATGTTCAGGACTGTATTTTGCCGTTGTCAAATACAAAATCTCGGAGTCATCTTCAAGTGCTTGGAATCCATGAGCGAATCCCTCCGGTATAACGAGACTCGTTTGTGAGTTGGAAAGCTCCACCGCAAAGTACTGCAAGAAAGTGCTCGAGCCGGCGCGCAAGTCGACGGCAACATCAAGGACCGAACCTCGCACGCAGGTGACTACTTTAGTTTCCATGAATGGGGCAATTTGATAGTGCAAACCTCGCACAGCACCTTTGTTGCGGGTGTGCGACTGATTGACCTGCATAACGGTGCGCGGACTTTCTTCGTCCCAATACAGATCGGAACAATACATCCTCGAAAACAAGCCGCGTTGATCGACGAAAGGATTACGTGTTACGAGTCGGAGGCCGTTTATCGGCGTCTCTAGAAATTCAAGTTGTTTTGCCATGTTTTAGCTCTGTCTCAGCAAGCCCAAGATCGGCATCTTTCAGCAGCAGTTTGCGTATATTCATCCAATTGTTGGTGGGTCACAACTTGATTGCTCTCCACCCACGCGCGATACCACTCACTGGTGCGCTGCAATGACTCTTGAAATTCCCAAACGGGAGACCAATTCAAGAGCTTTGCCGCTTTGGTACTATCAAGGTGAAGTAAGTTTGCCTCGTGTACCGTTGAAGACTGGGGCATGTGCCAATTTAATAGAGGCCAGCTTGCCTGTAAGCCGCCCAGCACGCATTCAACGGATTGATTACCAGTTCTGTCCGGGCCAAAATTCCACGCGCTAGCCGCTTGTTTTTCACCTTCAAGTAGTTTTTGCCCAAGCGTCAAGTAACCGCTCAGAGGTTCCAAAACGTGCTGCCATGGACGCGTGGCTTTCGGTGAGCGTATCTCGAGCGAAACTCTGTTTTGAATCGCTCGAATAGCGTCGGGAATTAACCGATCTTCGGCCCAATCGCCGCCGCCGATAACATTCCCTGCCCGCGCGCTAGCCAGCAAGATATTGCCGTTACTAAAGAACGAGTCTCGGTAGCTCGACACCAAAATTTCAGCTGCGGCTTTGGAGGCACTGTAGGGGTCATGACCACCTAGTTCATCAATCTCCCGGTACGGCCAGATCTGTTCCAGATTGCGATAACATTTGTCCGTGGTTACTACCACAATAGCTTTGACGCTTGTCTGATTTCGGCAAGCCTCTAGGACTGAGGACGTACCCATAACATTTGTGGACCAAGTTTCCAGTGGAAATCTATAGGACCTGCGAACGAGCGGTTGAGCGGCTAAATGGAAAACGAGGGAAGGTTTGAATTCATTAATGACAGCAGCAAACGCATCATAATTGCGGATATCAAGTCTGAAGTCAGTGACTGGTATTCCCAGCGTACTCCAGTGGCTATTCGTAACCTCGTCGGTCAGCGAGACGCCTGCAATCTCTGCCCCCAGTTTCTTCAACCAGAGGGTAAGCCAACTCCCTTTGAAACCCGTGTGGCCAGTAACCAGCACTCGTTTCCCAGAATAAATTCCTCCAAACTGCGTCATTGCCACATCTTCCAAGGCGCGTTACCCGTTGTCCAATGGTCCTCGAGCTGCAATTTGTCGCGCAGCGTATCCATTGGCTGCCAAAATCCACGATGTTCGTAGGCCGACAATTGGCCATCACTGGCAATCAGAGGCAATACATCGGCTTCCCAGCTATCTGAATCGCCCTTTACGTAGTCGATCGCTGCTGGCTTCAACACGAAAAACCCGCCGTTGACCCAACCACCATCACCCTTAGGCTTTTCGGCAAAGCCGGTTACAGAATTTCCGTCTCGATTCAGAGCACCATAGCGACCGGGCGGTTGTACAGCGGTTACGGTAACTAAGCTGCTATGATCGCGATGAAATTTCCCCTGAGCGGCAATGTCAATGTCCGCGAGTCCGTCACCATAGGTGAAGTAAAAATACTCTGAGTCACTAACGAAACTCTTGACCCGTCGAAGTCTCCCGCCTGTGTTTGTACTGTCTCCTGTGTCTACCAGGGTGACTTTCCATGGTTCGGCGTGGCGTCTGTGGACTTGCATCTCGTTGTATTGCATGTCAAAAGTAACGTCCGACATATGCAGGAAGTAGTTTGCAAAATACTCCTTGATTACGTAGCCCTTGTAGCCACAGCAGACAATAAACTCGTTGACACCAAACGAAGAGTAGATTTTCATGATGTGCCACAAAATGGGGCGTCCACCAATTTCAATCATCGGCTTGGGCTTCACTGAAGTTTCTTCAGCGATGCGTGTGCCCAATCCTCCAGCCAAAATCACAGCTTTCATATTAATCGCAATTCCCGCTGTCGTGCTTTGTGCGGTAGGGTCGTTGAACAAGTCGTTTTAGGATAGTTCGAAAAGTTGAATTAGTAGCTTTATTCATAATCTAGGCCAAGTACCGAAATACAATCCGTCGCTACTGACTACGTACGTTATGTGACAAAACCCCCTCCGGGCTCAAATGCATGCCTACTGAGGCAGGAACGAGATTAAGTATCGAAAATCCGCGCGGACTTCGTTCCCGTGGGTGGCAATTTTCCATTGATGCCCCCGTTGTTTACGCCCCCGCGTGAGAATTTTTGTGCCTTCTCGTAGCCGCCGTATTTTGTTGCGGTTGTCCATTGTAAGTTGCCTTTGAACAATCGCGAAGGGTTAGCTTTCTGTTTACGGCAACACTTGGTAAGAGTTACGCGTCAGATTGCAGTCGTAGCGATTGGCATAGTTGGGAGGGAGGTTGGAAGGCTTTACAGTGACTCACCCACTACGCCGGGTAAAGAGCCATTCCGGTGCCGGTGGAAGCCCAAATCGTCATTGATCTACCTCCAACCGCTGTGCAGAAATTTTTTTTGCGCTTTGATGCGAACCATTGAGACCCCAGAGTGAGTTGTGAGCATCTTCAATCGCCACCTTGCGCAGGGGAACCGCTCAAGTCTGTGTTCACAAACCGTAAGGGAAAGCAGTCGTTTATCTGCCTACCACGCCGTTTGATGTAGCAATTCTTTATTTAAGGGTTGAACAGCGTGTTCCATTTGACAATCCGAAGGCCAGAGGATTCGCCGGACCGAAAGGGCGACAGACGGCGTAAAATCGCAAATGACAGCCTGCTGCACTGGAGAGAATTGCGCGACATTTAACCCGATATCAAATTGTGCTGACCGCACTGACGCCTTTTGGGGTTCGTCGCCACGATAAGCTCGTATTCGATGCTTTTAAATTTCCATATCCAAATGCGTCAAATGGGGAAACGAAAAAAGGGGAGTGAATATCACTCCCCTCTCTTAATATAATGTCGACTTTAGCAAGTTTTGGCGCGTCTACGACTGCGATAAACTGCAAAACCCAATCCAGCCGCACCGAGCAGTGCAAAGCTGGATGGCTCTGGGACAGCGGTTACCGTTGCTGTGTTGGAGTCTGTAGGGCCCAATGGGATCAGTGCAGGATTACTGGAAGCGTTGACAACACCAGTAAAACGAACAGTACCGGAAGTTCCGCTAGGTGTGCCAGGCAAGGCAGATGCGGTAATAGTGCCGATTGGGTTCCCAGATGAGTTTGCAGTATAGGTTCCACCTGCTAAATTCAAAACAAAGCCAATGCTTGGGCTACCACCAGTCGTAAGACTTCCGCTGCTAAGCGTAAACTGAGGTCCAAACGGCGCGGACGAAGTGGACTCGAACGCCAGAATGTTCAACACAGTCGAACCACCTGGAGCAACGTTAGCCGATGCCGGAACAATTTGGAAGGTAAACACGGCTGAAGCTGAGTTCATCAGCAGCAAAAAAGCTGGAACCACTAAAGCTAACTTGGTTAAAGATCTCATGCGTAACCCCTGTAAAGTATCAAATGTCATTTCGAGTGTGCAAGTTTTTATAGACGCCCGGTATTCTAATCAAGTTCCAAAACGATTACAAGCGCCTGCGCGTTACAAACCGCCCAGAATCTCATTTATTTTGGCGAAAGTAATTTTTCGGGTGTTTCGAGCCGTCATTTGCTGAAATTAGATTGTGTTGAAGCACTTTCACTTCAGCACAATTTTGATTTTGGGGCGGAGAGTTGTGGATGGTTAACGGGAGAGCGAGGCGAACGCGGCTCTGCTGAGCGAGTCTCCGGTGCCGCGATCTATGGGCGATGTACTGGCGAACTTGAAATGGAAATTCGCGTTCGCTTTGGTGGACGTCGATAAATACCGCCAGAGTCGAACTGGCGTTCGAAACTCGTTCGGAAGAGCCTCGTTCTCCCGTTCTATGCTCTCACGGTTGCAGGATGCGTCAATTTACGGCTTCCGCTACCTCTTTGGGAACAGCCACAATTGGGGAAAATTGTGCGACACTCTTTGCGCGCATGGAAAAATCGATTCAGATGCTAAAAGCGGAGGAAACGGACGGGCTAAGAGCCCCATCCTGCAAGTCCTACGGAAACAGAGTGCGAGAATCCGCCATCGTAGCTATATTAGTGGCTTGGGGTTTGCGGGAAACTGCGCACTCGAGGCGTACTTTTTATTTTTGTGGGTCCAGCTTGGGCGCAACTTGATGGCAACGACCACGTAAAAGTGGATAATGCCGAGAATCGTTGGGCTTTCCACAATCGCATGCAATTAAAATTTTCAGATAAAGTCCTTCGATCGCCATGGAAAAAAAAGCGGCCTCTTACCGCAATTTCTATTATTCCATCACGCTGGGTGCGGGCTTCATCGTACTCCTGCCGCAATTGCTGCAGCAGAGTTACCGATTAGCGTCGATGCCCATGTGGTGGTTCTCTCCGCTTGCTTTCTTCTTTTTTGTCTATCTGATCTGGCGAACCAGTTACGTGGGCCTGGCGGCTCATCCAATTCGGCGATGGAGCGCAATGGGACTTATGGCCTTGGGGGCCTTTATTGGCATGGCGGCTACGGTTGCTGAATCTCCAGATATTGGACATCTGTCTTTCCTGCTTATGCTCACCGGATGGGCACTCGTACGCCAAGGGATTGTGCCTTGGACGCGAGTGATCGCATGCTGTTCGGTTTTGTGGGTTACTTGGCCTCTGCCTTCAGCACTGACGGAGCGCATTTCCGGACGACTTCACCGGGAAGCGATTACTACAGCTAGCGGTGTGCTGGACCAACTTGCAGTTAAGCATTTGACTACGTCATCAACGATGGACTTGAAAACTTCGCGATTGGAGCTCACTCCGATTTTGGATCACGCAGGTAGTTCATCAGCGCTGCTGTTTGTGACACTGGTAATCCTACTGTTTACTAGGCATCCCCTGCTGCTGAGCTTGATGGCGCTGGCTTCCGCGGTGGTTTTTAGCTGGCTGGGCGATGTCTTGCTGATTTTACTTCAGGTCTGGGCCGTCCAGAACTCGGTGTCAAACTGGGATACTGGCTGGCCGCTGATCGCGACTCAGACACTCGTGTTTTTGTTTGAAATAGGTATGGTGGCGGCGACACTGTACAGCCTCTCGTACTTATTTAATGCCGTACCGGTCGACAGCGCGCAAAAGGCAGACAAGGGTTGGCATGGGATTTACAACCGCATCGCCGTCTGGCCACTGAATTTCATAGCGGTTCAAGACGAAGGGCCGGCCTATCTTGAAGACGATGAGATTGAGGGGACACCGAAAAAAGTCGACCCTCGAAGGGCTCGAAAAACACCTTCCTACACTGCGACGCGGGCCGCCGTAGACCCGTTCCTCAGTCAACCGCGTTTGTTCTACGCGACGATGGGGTGCCTCGCACTCACGGGCGTATTTGCCTTGGCAGGTTGGTTAATCCCCGCACGCGAAGTGGACCTACAAGCAATTGCTAGTTCCGCATCGCAAATGGATAATATTAATGCCGCACCGAACGAATTGGCTGGCCTGACGCTAGAAGGTCAAGCCCCAATTGCAGGCGCGAACGAAACCACGCGGGCGGTGGGCTGGAATTACACACTTCCCGGTGGCGTGGCAACCTTGACTTTAGAGTATCCGCGAAGAGGGCCGGGGGTTAGTCAAGCCATCGAGGGTTGGTCACAGGTCGATATTTCTCACAGCTATAATGTAGAAGGCTGGGAGGTGCTGGAAACTGAATTCGTCAATTCTATTGGCAATCGAGGTTACAGCTGGGTGGCGGCCATCAACCGCCATGGCAAAAGTTATACCCAACGGGGAGTTGTTGCTCGGAGTGTTAATCGGCTGAAGCGCTCCGTATTGGGCAGAGTGTTAGGCTTGTCGGTCGACGACGTGACGTATCACAGTCGATTCATCGTTCAGCCACCAAGTCCTTTCGCAATGCAGCGAAGGGAAGAAGTACGATCCGCTTTTGCGTCAGCCAACCAGTCGATGGCTCAAGCGTTAGCCGTTCAAGTTAGCCGTCCAAGGGAGTAATCAAAATGGTCATTAGTTTTTTTGGATTCGTTATTGACTGGTTGATCACTCGCGACTGGCGCCGCGTGGCCCTCGCCATCGTACCGGCTGCCTTGCTGGCTTCGGTGCTGGTTTTGTCGCTTATGGGAATAACCAAGAACAAAGAAAATCTTGCCAATGAGTATTTGGCCGCTGGCGAGACTGAGTTGCAGAGTGCGAATCGGGACTGGGAATTTACGTTGGGCACAACTGATGCGCCAGCAACGGATTCTCGCGGCCAAGCGCGTTATGCGGAGGCCCTGTTTCGCCGAGCATTGGATCTGCAGAACAACAACAAACGAACACGCTTCGTGGTCGGGGCGATGCTTGGGAATCGTGGCGCGATCCGACAAGCTCTTGCCTACATGAATTCGATAGCCCCGGAAATCGGCTCCGGTTACGCGCCCGCGCATGCTTGGATCGCCAACTTGATGTTGCACCGTCAATTGACCGAAGCAGAACTACCCGCACTCAAACATCACTTAGATTTGGCAGTAAAGTGGGAGCATGCGCCTGCAAATCTACTGATCGCCGCAACGGGGTTTGCCGTGCGTGCGAAAGATAATAGTCGCGCAATCGAGATTCTCCGTCAGTCACCCGAGTTAGAAGGAGAGCTGTTTCGTCTCGCTGTTGAAACAAAAAACATCCCGGTTGCCGAGAAAACAGCTGAAACGGCACTCCCGCGTTTACTGGAGAAAATTGCCGATGGCACTGCCAGCGCTAACGACCGCATCGATGCGGCGGACATATTTTATTATAAAAAAGAACTTCAGGCCGCGCGCGGTGCCCTTGAGGATGGGTTAAAGGTAGAGGGAATTTCAAAGGAGGATGTTGCTAAACTCAAATTTACTTTATCAGAGCTATTTCGAAAACGATTCGCAGACACTTTAGAAATTGGGACTAACAAGTGGAGTGGCAATCCTCTTTTGCTGTACGAGGCAATGAAAATTGACCCCACTAATCCCCAAGTCGCTGAGCAAGTTGCTTTACTGGCTCGCGTCGGCGGCGACAAACCCTCCGACGATTTGATGAACCAACTTAAAAAGTTCTTGGCAGAAGGACTTGCAACGCCGCTGACTCATGCGTGGCTTGCTGAAGCCTATATCTTGCGGGGAGAGTATGGCGAAGCGATCAATCACTTGGAGGACGTCTTAGCCGGTATGCCAGATTCGGCGGGGTCGCATAATAACTTGGCCTATGCGCTCTTTCTGAGTGAACCAACAAAACTGGACAAGGCGCTGGCGCATGCTCAGGAAGCGGTCCGATTGGGCCCAGGAGTGGCCGACTACCATGATACGCTGGGAGAGATCTTGCTTGCATATAACCGTACCGCTGAGGCGATTTCGGAAATGGAGCGAGCAATTGAGTTGAAACCGGGTCAAAAGATTTTTCATGAACACTTAGCTGGTGCCTATGAGAAGCAAGGCACGAAAGATATGGCCGAAATTCACCGACAGTTGGCAGCGAAATACGCCGCTGCGGAGGCCGAGGCGCCGAAATAGATTGCAAACGTAGCCTAGGCATCCTGCCTGGGGGCTAGAAGCTAGCACCAAGCACCAAGCACCAAGCACCATATGCACTACACCCCCGAATATCTAGCCGCAAGAGATGCCGCCCTGCTGGCCGCGACAGCGGGCTATGCGGGCGTTGACGAGACGGACCCGAAGGGTCCGTCGGGGCATGCATATGGCATTCGCGTAAGTAGCCGGTTGACATCCGATTACCGCAAAAGGTTGAAGAGAGGCAGCGTGGACGTAACCCCCGAGGAAGTTATCGACTGCATGATCCAGGCAAAAATAAAGAACTGGTGCTTAGTGGGTTTGCACGGGTATGTTGGTTACCTACCGATGCCGCGTGCGACGCAAGACGTGGACGTTATGGTACCGTACAGCGAAAAATCGCGTGCGACGAAAGCGGTTGCCGAGCGTTGGCCCACTCTAATTCAAATTGAGTTGTCGAATGTCGTTCGATTCATGGATTCGTCGGACTTAGATTCGGAGGGTAAGCCCAAGCCGGTCGTGGATATCATGCTGGCATGGGGCAAGTTTCAGGAAACGATTTTGTTGAAATGTGTGATCGTGGACAAAGAGACCGGCAGTCGATATCCAACAGTGGAAGCAGCGTTGGTATCGAAGTACGCGCCATTGGTATCACCCAACCGAAGTCGAGAAAAGAAAGAACAAGACGCAGTCGACTTCCGCCGGATCATACGAGCCAATCACGAACGTATCGATCGAAAGATTGTGAGCGATCTAGCTGGACAAGTATGGGAAAAGGGTTCTGAAGAAATTCTGGACTTTATCGAGTTAACCCTCAAAGATCAACCGTTCCCTATATAAAAATACATAGTTCATAGTTCATAGTTCATGGTTCATGGTTCATGGTTCATGGTTCATGGTTCTTAGTTCTTAGTGCTTGGTCATCGCCGAGTTTACTCGGTGGAATTCTGACTTTTCGGCTAAGACCGTGCGGGAAACGCTCGCACCCGGCCCGCCCAATGTCACTCACTTTCGCACGATAGGCTCTGCATTTCTTTGGGCCTTGCCAAAACGGTTGAGTGGTTTCGGAGCGCGGGCGTCCTCGCCCGCTACGGGACTCGCTGTCTCGCTAGCGTGAGGGTCGCTCTCGCTATGTCGACAGAATCCCAATTTATTAGTGTTGCCCGAGTCAACGTGCGGGTCCATCGGGCGGGGACGCCCAATGTCACTCACTTTCGCACGATAGGCTCTGCATTTCTTTAGGCCTTGCCAAAACGGTTGAGTGGTTTCGGAGCGCGGGCGTCCTCGCCCGCTACGGGACTCGCTGTCTCGCTACCTTGAGGGTCGCTCTCGCTATGTAGACAGAGTCCCAATTCATTAGTGTCGCCCGAGTCAACGTGCGGGTCCAGCGGGCGGGGACGCCCGCGCTCGTGAAAACCGGTCTACTTTTGTGCAATGTAAGCAGGCACCGGAGCCAAAACCATTCCGTCAGCAGTCTCCGCTGCCAAACCAGCTTTTGTTAGAAAGTGAGTGACATTGCCCGGCCCGCCTGCGTTCGGTTGCGAGCGGAGCTCGC
>JANODD010000265.1:0-2488 GCA_031412515.1 Planctomycetia bacterium
TGCACGAGGGTATTTCCCATGTTCACTTCATTCGTATGCGTTCGACAAGTCGACACGAGCGATTGCGGTGCGGCAGCCCTTGCCACGATTGCAAAGCACTACGGAATTTCGTTTGGCTTGCAAGCATTACGAGAGCTTGCAGGCACCGACCGAATCGGCACGAACTTGCAAGGCCTCGTTCATGCAGCCGAGCATATTGGACTGGTCGCCACGGCGGTCAAAGGGCCCTTCGAGGCGCTGGCTGGTGTGCCACTTCCAGCGGTTGCACACATTGTGAATGAAGAAGGACTCGGGCACTTTGTAGTCCTTCATCAACTTCAAAAAAATGCCGTTGTCATCGCTGACCCAGCCAAAGGCATTGTGCGATTGACCAACGACGAATTCCGCAAGTGTTGGACCGGGTACTTACTCATTGTCAGCCCCAACGAAACACGACAACTGACCAAGAGACAGGTCACAGCACCGAGCCCAGCCAGTCGGTTCATTGGGTTGTTGAGCACAAATAAGAGCATCCTCATCGAAGCCTTTGGTTGCGCAGTACTGATGACTTTGCTCGGCATTACAACCTCATACTTTGTTCAGCATTTGGTTGACTCCGTGTTAGTACGAGGGGAGTCCCGCTTGCTAAATGCATTGGGTATAGCGATGGCGACCATCGTTGTCTTTCGAACACTGTTCGGAGTGCTGCGTCAATATCTACTTACCCACATCGGTCGAAAAATCGACTTGGCGTTGATCGCTGGCTACTCAAGCCACCTGCTAAGACTGCCCATCAAGTTCTTTGAAATGCGGCAAGTAGGTGAAATCCTCTCTCGAGTCAACGACGCGGCCAAAGTTCGAGAGGCGATCGGCGGAGCGACGTTGACGGCGATGGTCGATGGCGTATTGGTTCTGTTTACGGTTTCTGTGCTTTGGATATACGATACCCCTTTGGCTTTGGTCGCAACGCTCTTCGCTCCACTGCTGTTGGCCGTTGTCCTGGTTCATCACCCAGCCACTCGCAGACGATCGCGCCAAGCCATGGAAGAAGCGGCCAAGCTGTCCTCGCACCTTGTCGAAGATGTGTCGGGCGTTGAAACCATCAAGGCTTATGGGGCCGAACGCGAACGTCAGAGCCTTGGCGAACAACGTTTAGTAAGCATGGTTCAATCGATCTTTTGCTTGCAGAAACTGCGTGTCAGCATGAGCGCTCTCGGCGGGCTAGTCACCGGAATGGCCGGCATCGTCATCCTATGGTACGGCGGACACAGAGTGATATCTGGCGCTATGACCATCGGTGAACTCATGTTCTTTTACACACTCCTGGGCTACATGCTCGAACCGCTTGAACGACTCGCCTCGATCAATCTCCAGATCCAAGACGCACTGATTGCAGTCGATCGCTTATTCCAAGTGCTTGACCTCGAGACCGAATGCGACGATCACCGTCGTGCGAATTTAGATACGTTTCGGTATGGAATAGAACTCAAGCAAGTCGGCTTCAAATACGGTTGCCGAGACAAAGTCTTAGATGCGTTGGACATCCGTATACCGGCCGGAGCAACCGTTGCGATCGTTGGCGAGAGCGGATGTGGCAAGTCGACATTACTCAAATTGCTCACACGTTTCTACGATCCAAGCGAGGGCCAAGTGCTTATCGACGGTGTTGATTACCAAGACCTCGATATCGCAAGCCTAAGAAGCCGTATCGGATTCGTATCGCAAGATCCATTCATTTTTAGTGGAACTTTGCGTGACAACATCGCACTCGGCTCCATGAACAAATCGCTTAACGACATCATGGCGGTTGCTAAAGGTGCCGGACTGGATGAATTCATTTCCTCTTTGCCCGAGCGATACGAGACGATCATCGGTGAACGGGGCGCAAATCTCTCCGGAGGTCAGCGTCAACGATTGGCAATAGCTCGCGCTCTCTTAAGACAGCCTGACATCTTGTTATTCGATGAAGCGACGAGCCATCTTGATACAACGACGGAGCGAGCGATTCAGGAGAACCTTAAAGGATTTTTCAGCGACAAGACGGTCATTATGGTCGCCCATCGACTCTCCACGGTTCGCGGTGCTGACCTGATCTATGTCATGCACGCAGGGCAAGTTGTTGAGCAAGGCGATCATCGGAGCCTAATGGCGACTGGAGGGCGTTACGCTCAACTCTGGCGATCGCAGACGCAAGGATTGGAGCCCACTGAAGCTGTCGACTTTCCCCTTCCAAGCCATGTTCCCCAGCCAAATTCAGTGTGCGAACTAATGCACTGTTCCAATTTTGAGTCAAGGTCGTGATTGATGAGCCAGAAAGCGTTAGAGAGCGTCCCGCTTAGGAATGAACTTGAAAACGCGGATTTACAGGTGATTTATCAGCCGGAAGGCGTTAGCCTCCGGTTCAATACACAACCGGAGGCTAACGCCTTCCGGCTGATATGACTATACCACCGTAATGACCAGCTTCAGTTCAAACTCCTAAGCGGGACGTTCTCGCTAGCGTCCGGTT
>JANODD010000266.1:0-23097 GCA_031412515.1 Planctomycetia bacterium
TCTCGAGGATGAAAATCATTGGTATTTTGAGAATCGGAGCTATTCTGGAAGTAGATACAATTCCCGGCGGGTTGGACCAAAGGGGATTTAGCCCGGGGAGCCAGTTCTAGTGGCTCACCGGGCGATTTTTCTATCTCACCCATCGCTCGGGTGAACTACTTCTAAAGTAATTGAAGAAAACTAAGAAGTATCACGTTCGAGAAATTCTCGATTACGAAGAAACACTAAGGAATGAGTCCGAAGAAGAACGGAGAAGGTGGCTGATGCCAAACCGTTGGTTTTGGCTCAATTAAATCCGTTGGTCACATGTAGAGTCAGTAATCGGCCAGGGCGTTTCGAGCCGCGAGTGGTCAAACGCAGACGGTGATCGATATACGCTAATGACTGAACCAAGACCAGCGCTTCGAGCCCGCCTCGCAAAGGGCGATAACGCCCTTGAGTGAAACAACTTAGTGCCAGTGTACAGTGCCATTCGTGGGTGGCACCAGCCGAAGGCGCCCCTTCAATGTTAAGATGCGGTTGCCCTGGGTCCTTCAGCCCGCAGCAAGACCATCGCTGTTGCCCAACACAATAGAACCATCTATTCTTGATTCTTGGGCAGGAACGTTTTAGCGCCCATTTTTGCCGGTTTCTAAGGAGGAAATGTGCGTAAGCGAACGCATCCACCACAACTGTCTGGAAATTGCGCTTACGAGAGTATAAAGTACTAAACCCCATCTACGTTTCCAGTTGCTCGTATAAATTCCATTCGATTTGTCTTAGTATGACTGCAGAGTTTAACCACACCGACCTAAGCGACAGATTCCTTAACGTAAAGAGTGAGGACGATTTGTTGCGAACAGCGCTACGAGTTGCGGCATTATTCACCAGTGTCGACTCGCTCGGCATATATCAAGTGAATACTGCTCGTAATACTATTTTCCTAAACCCAAGATATTGCGATACTCGGAAAGTGGCGGAAAGCCCGTTACAAAGCCGCAACTTGCCGGCAAAACGGGATGTCGGCTGGCGTTCGGGAATTGTAGGACGTACTGCCCGAACCGGAATAGGGTGCATGGTCGATCTTCGGACGGATGCAGGGAAAGCAAACGACTTAGTACATGATTTCGGTGCATTCTCTCAAGCGATTGTTATCCCACTTCAATCACAACACGAAGTGTTCGCCGTGCTTATAGCGATTTCTAAATCCGAAGACATCGCAAGTGAAGATATAACATACCTTCGTTTAGTTGCGGCCACGGCTTCATCACACTGGTTCCGTCAGTATGAGAATGCGCTATCAATAAGTTCGAATCGGCGTTTGCAACATTTCTTTGAGAATCTGCCGCAGGTTACTGAGGCGATGCAAAACTTTCGGCTGAGCTACGGGCTAGCAGAGTTCTTACCAGCACTCAGTAGAATGGCGCGCCGGTTGATGGTCGCAGATGGGTTGCTCATTTTAACTCACAATCATGCCACTAATGGGCTTCGCGATGGCCAGTGCTACTTTTGGAATCAAGGTCAAGAAGAAGCGGTCTGTCTGACCAACGAGGCAATGGTGGAGTTGGGTCGTCGGATCCAGAATAGAAAGGCTACTGAGATAGTTGATGACTTGTCGGATTTTTCTTCCGGACCATACTTCAAATTTTCAGCAAGATACGGGTTTATGTCCGCGTTAACTGGTACTGTTAATGTCCATTCTCGCGATCCGAGTCACATGATTTTATTTTCACTCGGACGAAACGCCTTCAATCGCATAGACGCTACGATGTTTAGTATGATACAGGAACTAATTGCATTTGTTTCCATTGCACGTGAAATGGCATCTGCGATTGCTTACAATCAACGGACAGTGACCCTTGCTGAGGTACTCGCGGGAATAAACCACGAAGTGCGCAACAATATCGGCTACGCCGAGAGTGATTTGAACGAAGCCGATTTAAAGTTGGAGATTTTTGCTGCACAATCGAATACAAACTTAGCACTACTGACGCAAGCTCGCAGTTCTTTGGCAGAGGCCACTAAAGAACTACATAAAGCGGCAGGCCGACTTTCTATCCTGAAAAACTTTCGCTGGCGTGAAGAGGACTTAAAGATTTCAGTTGCAGATGTCAATCTGAATGAATTGCTTTCACAGGCCGTGCGTGGTTGTCTCCAAAATGCCAAAGAAAAAGACATTGAAATTAAAATGCAATTGGACAATGAGCTACCTCCGATTCGATCTGATATTTCATTGATCGAAGAGTGCGCGAATAACTTGCTGTTGAACGCTATCTATTTTACACCTCGCGGAAAGACAATTATTGTCGGTACGCATTTTGAACCGGAAGTTGATCTGCCAGTTAAGTTCTGGGTTCATGATCAAGGAGGAGGGATTCACATGAAAGACCAAGAATTTATTTATCTGCCATTCTTTTCGACAAAACCAAAATACGGTGGAGAAAAAGATCGCAGTGGAAGTGGTATCGGTCTATTCATTACACGAATCAATGTCAAATTGTTGGAAGGTGACATCCAGTTGGAGTCCACGATTCCGTCTTGGAGTCGGTTTACTATTCGACTTCCGGTGCAGTTAAAAAAGGTAGATAGGTGATGTGTAGAATCGTTTACAAAATTCTTATCGTCGACGACGAACCGCGTGCCCGGGAGAAGATTGCTGCGCTTTTGCGTAGCGGATTGGAGCAGCAGGTAGAAATCGTAGAGGCTTCCACCATAGATGATGCTAAATCGAGACTGACGAACATTTCGGACAGAGGTTTTGATTTGGTCATTATTGATTGGCTAATTGATGACCCAAACGCAGATGGGTCGGCGAATGCAACAGGGGACTCATTGTTGAAATGGATGCAAGATCCGCACAACAATGTCGACGCGGAAGCAATTATGTTGACAGCGCATGTCTCGACACAGATAGAGCAGACAGTTCTTGATCTAGGCGCTTACGCATATGCTGATAAGCCATCCGTCATCGGCGGGGCGATGGCGAGACAAAGTGACGGCACACGCGGCGGAAGTCATTCGAAAACGTTTCTATTTCACGTTCGCAATTGCGTTCAGCGAAGATTTCGTCGTTGGAGAACCGAGCAGGTTTTGCGTGTGCTTCAAAAGTTACATCGTAAGCTTGCTGACATTCACGATGTTGAAAAGCGATTGTGTGCAATAGTTGAGTACTCATTGCAGCTGAATATGTATGTTTCGAAGGCAAGTATCCGGGTAAGGTTTCGCGACAAGCATCAGAGGGTTGCTATTTTTGGCGGGGATCCTAACGCAGTTGCCAGCGCGACCTTACCTATAGATCAAGGCATCGTCGGTCACGTTTTTTCGACCAGTGAAGCGTATTGGTGCAAAGATACAGCGACAGATCCGTACTACATCCAAACTTGGGATAAGACGAGATCAGAACTTTGCGTTCCTGTCTTTGGACCAGCCAAGCCAGGTGCCACAAATGTTGTCGCGGTCATCAATGTCGAGAGCGATGTAACAGACGCATTTGATAGAGATGACGCAGAGAATTTTCAGCTTCTAGCGGAAGTTGCATCTCTTACTATTCAAGACACGCAACTGTTCCAACACATTTTTGATATGGTCATTGACATCAATTCCTGCGCGCATCCTGGCTCCATGCCTGGGCCGACTAGAAGCACCGGCATCGAGACTTATCTTGAAGCAGTGGCGAAAGTTCCTCCAATCCATGTGCAGCCGTTGTTTATTAAGCTATTGGCGGGGGCGCTAAGTTTTACCTCTGCGGACGCCGGCGCTGTGTTCCTTGCGGACCGTCGCAATAATTTACTTCGGCAAGTCGCCGAGCAGGGGATGGGAGAGATCTCGAAAGAAAAGTGGCAATCCATTCCGTTTAATCACGAGAAGTCAATTGTCGCCAGGGTTTTTAAAAGTAAATCCACGATTCTGGCAACCGGTTTAGAAAAAGATGCGAGCTGTTGGGAGCAATATGGCAGTTTTTTTGATTCTCAAACTTCAAGAGGGTCATTCTTGTGTGTACCTATTTGCTTGGGGCCTGAGATTATTGGTGTAATCGATCTCGAAAGCCGTAATGCTCTGACATTCTCTCCGCTTGCGGCGAAGGTCATAGAGGCCTATGCAAGGATGGCAGCGACGGCAATTGCCAATTTGGCATTGATGGTGTCCATTAAGTCTGAGACAATTGCGCAAACGATGGCTGGCTTAATTGTCTTGGCTATCCATGAAGTGCTTGGACCACTACACAAAGTTGAGAGTGAGATTGGACGCTGCGAATCGCTGCTTGCCGAAAATCGGATCAAAGCACTTGAGAATGCGTTAGCGGATGCCAGTAGAATTGCAAGAGTTGCGAGCCAAAGTGTAGTGAAGCTATTACATCAATCAAACGAGAATTACCCCGAGCCTTTTGACTTGTGCGCTCTCTTGTCTAGCGTAGTAGATTCGGAGTGCCTCGCCGAGCCAGATTTCCCAATTGAGTTTAACGAAGATGCTGATTTCTTCGTTCGAGGCAGCGCCTCCGCAACGCGGTTCGTTGTACGCGAATTACTTGTTAATGCCAGAAAACACGCGAGTGGGGGGGGCGCGGGCTCAACTAAGGTAACGATTTATTTCGATTTAACGGATGATAGGTTCGCAAAAATTTGGTTTAAAGATAATGGTCCCGGGATACCAAGTCAGAAAGCAGAGCAGCTATTCCAGGCGCCATCCGCAGACGACGGCCACGGTTACGGCCTTCATCGATGCCAGGCGGTGATGCGATTGTATGGGGGCGACCTCGTCCATGTGAATTGTGGCACGGGAGCAGCGTTCTGTCTTTATTTCCCTAGATTTCCCGAAAAAACAAAATAGTCTAGTAAAGTTGAGAGCTCAAAACCGACGAAGTTTTCTCTATGAATACCCATGAGTCTGTACTATTGGCCGGTGCACCAACGCAGTGGCGACGTAACGCTGCAGAGCGTTTGGGAATTCACATGGCGGTGAGTACCTGTGATTCAGGCCAAGATGCGTTGCGAGAACTGACAAAAAATCCGGCTATTCGGTGCGCCGTTATTTCCGACGAGGGTCGCGAATTATCGTACTTCCCGGCCGTTCGTGCGATGCTCAAATTAAGGCCAGACCTACATATTTTCGTGCTAGTTGGAGAAGTTAACCAGCGAGATATGCTGCGATTCATGCAGCTTGGTCAGCGTGATGCGGGCCAACTTATGGTTCATTACTTCGAGAACCCATACAACTACGACTGGATTGCTACGCAAATCCTCGGGGTCTGCTCGGAAAACGTCGAAAATCCCTAACGTAGTTCTTTAAGACTCAATGTTATTTGAGTTTGTTTCGCATAAGATATGCGCGGGATTTGCTCCGGTTGTTGCACCAGCTTGCCGTTTTCTTACGGAGAAGCCATTGCGAGTTAGCATTGTGTAAGCTATCGGCCGTCGTAGGCTATTGACCGTCCTGTCAACTCACAGCCGCTAAATCATTCTAATCTGCGCGTTCATGCGACTTGCCTTGCACGACTACGAATTGGATGCTGGCCTGCGGTTTTTCTATTTGCAGACATCGAAAAGTTTGACTTCTGCGCGCTACTCGCACAAAATAATTGCCTAGTATGTCCTCAGGGCGTACTACTCAACTTTTGCGAGTATGATCGCAGTTGCCAGCTTGCGATTGGCTTGGCAAGATTGATGCTTACTCCACGTTGTAACTTTGTGAGTGCGCTACGACAAATTCAATGAATTCAGGGAGCTTCCATGACTCTCGTTAAACGAGTGCTGATGATTGACGACCAGCGAGAAGATTACGAAGTTGTCCGCAAACAGCTCGCGGATTTTGACGTATGCGTGGAGTACGCGTCTGAATTGGAAGAAGCGATGGATAAGCTCGCGAGTTCAAGCTACTCGGTTCTTCTCGTAGATCTTCTGTTTATAAATCCGAATGATAAGACTGCACAGCTCAGCCGTGGGTTAGAGATTATACGCAACATAAAACATCGATATCCGACGCAAGAACTGATCCTTCTGACCAATAACTGGAAAGAAGAACCCGCTGTGAAAGCGATGAAGCAGGATGCGTATTCTGCGATCAGAAAGGGAGATTTCAAACTTCTGCTCGCGGAAGTCCGAAACGCAAGCCTAAAGCATGCAATAGCAGAAGTCGAAATTCCAAGGGCTGATATCCAAGAGTTTTTTACAAGTGAAGAGTTGTCGCCCTTGCTGCGCGATTTGTATTCAGCTGACGATCCGGCATCCCTTTTCTGCGAGATAGTTTTATTGTTTGCGATATTAGAAAATCATCGGCAGCTCAATAGTAATGCGATTCGCATTATTATCCAAGGTACAAAGCTTGGCCACAGTCTTCCGTCGCTCAACGTAATGGGCGGAGTCGCAATTGAACAACTAAGGGAAATTTCGCAAATCACCTTTGCATCGAAGAGAAATCGGTCCAAGTTGGCAAGTGTTGCTGCCGAGCCGACGTTTTGCCTTACAGTTCATGAAGGCCTCTTTATTCGGCTCGTGATGCAAAACGTGCAGACTCCGTCGCAGCAAAAGATAAACGACAAGCATAAGATGAGCTATTTGTTAAGCTTTCTTCGAAACGACGGCGGGCTTAGGCTGATATCAGGGCGGTTAGCGGTAGACTGTCTTCTAAATCGATCCGGCTATTCGCTACTATCAAAACTTAACCTTAGTGCTCTGCTGCAGCTAAAAGCAGGCGATTTTGTGAATGATATTGAAGCTGTGCTCGATTGCCTAAGAGAGCATTCGCACTCAAAGACGTTTGCCCGTGAATTAACTGTCCTGACGTTGCTGGTGAGTATTCAGCGGAAGTACAAAGACCTGTGCGATATATCGAGCTTCCCATTGGAGCACGATGACTGGCTCGCAACATTCCGTGATCAAATGATGCCTATCTTAGCGGATTCTCGAGAACTACTTGTGCATTTAGTTGCTTTTCCCGAGCTCGCCAAAGCGGTCGAAAATTGCCAGATCTTGTTAGCACGCTTCAACCGAATGTTCGTCGAGTTTTTATGGGATGAAACAAAAGGTTACGAAGCCTGGATTAGAGCCGTTGAAAGCGGTAGGCGATTAGATCGACCTCGTTTAACTATTGATGTAGTGCCAGAAATCGTAGTTCCCTCACTCGCTCAATTCGAACGTGTTCTTTTCATCGTATTCGATGGCATGTCGCTGCTGAGTTGGTGTCGTATCCGCAATCGATTGATAGGTTCGCTTTTCGATGTACAACTTGAGGACGCTGTGTTTGCCATGTTGCCAACCGCAACACGGTATGCTCGTACGGCTTTGTTTGCAGGTAAGCTTCCTCGATATGTCGTACCGCAGGACACTCGCGTCAATCCAAATGAAAGGCAACTTGTTGCAGATTGTTTAATCGAGTCTAAAAGTGCTATCAGAATCAGTGAGAGGCACTTCATGAAGTATGAAGAAAGCATTGATAATGCGAAGGATCTTCGAAAGAAGCAAGAGCTACGCGAGCTCTTGTCCACCAATGCTCCTTTGAGCGTAATTATTTTTGACCCGAACGATAAAATTACCCATGTTGCGCCCGGATACGCCGAAGATTTCGCTGAATTATTCTACGAAAAGACGATTCATCCGATCATGGAGGAAATTGCAAAACTACGAGATACCGCCGTGGTGATCACCGCTGACCATGGTTTCTGCGAGGTCCGTCGCTTACGAGCCGTTAAAGGTATTTTCTCAAACAACGTTAGAGAATCTGACTTTAAGTATGCGCCACACGATTCCGAAAGACGGGGGCACTTTGGAAAACGGTATATTGACCTTGGCGAGCGCGTATATCGCCCTCGCCATCAGTTGGGATGGTTACGGACCATCTCACAACCTTTGCTTTGGGGTCTTCCCGATACGAACGGTTTTTTAATCGCTACAGAAGATTCAGGTTTCGGACTTGAAGAAGGGGAGACACGGATGTTTGCGCACGGAGGAGCAGCGATGGAAGAGATGGTGGTACCGCTTGTCGTTTTGAAGACGAAATAACAGGAGTGCTTGGCAATGCTAAAGCTGTTGATTGTGGAGGACGACACCTATCATAAAGACCTGTTTGTTCGCGCTTTCCTCTCCGCAAGATTTGAGCCCACCGTTGCTATAGATGCAGATGACGCAATTGCAAAAATTGACAGTATGGATTTCGATGTAGTCGTTACGGACTTGATGATGGCTCCGGGGATACATTTTGCGAAAAATGAAACTGTCAAAGGAGCGTTGACGGGACAATTTCTAGCTGAGGAAATTAAACGTCGCAAGCCAGCTACGCGTGTCTATCTGTACTCTATAGCTGCAGAACATGATAAGGCCAAACCACCTTTTGATCGCGTGTTTAATAAGAGCGAAATTAACGTCGAAGAGCTGGCAAATCGTTTGCAACAATTGACCGCGGCCAAATTCAGGGCTCACGAGCTTAATGATGGTAATACACCTACGGCTGTTGATGTTGGAATTATTACAATTCGCGAAGACGAATTTACTGCCGTGTTGCGTAGACTTGGCGAACGTCGAACACTTAGTATGAGGCAGCACTATGAGGTTGCGGAATTGCCAACTCAAACTGGTAAGAGTCTCCGCGTTGCGGCTGTTCGTTGCCCGGAACAGGGGCAAGGAGTAGCGCAAGCTGTAACTCGAGACATGATTGAAGACATGAATCCAGCTTGGTTGTTTCTTGTAGGAATTGCTGGCGGTTTCCCATGTGCCGACTACAGCTTAGGAGACGTTGCGTTAGCTAGCCGCTTAAATGATTTTTCAGTTTCTGCTGCGATCCAGGATCAGCGACCGGAGTTTAATATCGGTGGGGGGCCAATGCATATTGACGTTGTGAATCTCTTGGCACATTTGCCTGCACTAGATAAACGAATTCACGCCTGGAACCATCAGAGAAATGTTCGGACAAAGAAACCAGTTGTTGATGTTTGCAGCGATATTGCGAATAGTCGATACTACGGTCCAAACTGGTGGCGTGAAAGTGTACTCCGTTCAATTGAGGCAAATTTTAATTCGTCAAAAGCGAGGCGGCCAAAGGTGATTTCGGGGCCTACTATCGATGCAAATACGCTTGTCAAAGACGCAAACTTGGCACATCAGTGGCAACAATCAGCCAGACACACTTCTACTGTCGAGATGGAATTGGGTGGTGTCTACCACGCGGCCTTCAGAGGAGGCAATCGAAATTACAGAATCGTTGCAGTTCGGGGTATCAGCGACATCATTGGCTATCGGCGAAGCCCTGATTGGACCGCATATGCCTGCGAAACTGCTGCTTCTTTTGCAGTTAGTTTACTCAAGAGCGGACTAATCGATTGCGCTCGCCGTTAGTAATAGGCTGTGGAATCCCATTTGCAATCCGCAAATTAACTTGCGGCCAGTTCATACGTTCCGACGTCGACGTGGCGGGAGTCGAATCGGCTGATCGAGGCAACCAAACTTTGGAGCTTCGCGAGGCCAAATCCCCAAAGTCATCGCTTTCGCGACAGCCAAAGCGGTTCACCAGAAGTTGACTGAACGCACTTTGTTCAGTCAGTTCGGCACCATGGTCGGAAAGCGTGATCTCGGGTTTGAAACGCTTGGCGGCGCTGCTGAGTATCTTTAGCGGGAACTCTTCGTTGGGCTCGCTTTTTCCGGTTTTTTACAAAACCAGCTACAGCCACTAACCGCGAGCCAGTGACTTCCAGCGGCTGTTAGGTGTGCCAGCGGCGGCGGGCAATTGGAAATGGCCGTGGGCCCAAGCTGCAAAAAAATCAGGGACACTGCCGAGTAAATCGCGCTGTTGAAGCAAGCTCGACGGATCGTACCACATGACTTCGGCGACTTCGCGAGGATTGGGGATCGGCGGCGATTCCTGGTGGCGCTCGACAAGCAACCACTCTAAAAGCGTTCCCCAAGATGTGCGACTGTGCCAAAGATGCTTGGCGGAAAGTGAAATGAGTGCAAGTTCTTCTTCTAACTCGCGGACGACTGCTTGCTCCGGTGTTTCTCCTTGTTCAATGGCTCCGCCTGGAAAACAAAGCAAGCCAGGTGCCTTCACAGTCAAGCTACGACGAATGACAAGAAATTTCCCTCCTTCAACGACCACGCCTACGGCGCCGTGTCTCGGTTTTCTTGGAATGTTGGGCATGTAATGCTTTCCTTAGCGAACGCTAATTGTGTCACAAGCAGCTGCCTGCTGCTACAAGATCGCTTGTATTGTGCTGAATCCACCGCCGTAAATAATCATCGCGATGCCTGCGCTAATGGTCACGATCGAAGTGACGACCGCCATGATGGCTTGCTTGTTGTCGGCCCAATGCATGATGCCATAAATATAGGAAAAGAACGGCACGAACAAACATCCAAAACCTGGTCCCCATCCCTGCTTGAACCCGAATACGACGATACTCAGGTGTGCAAAAGCATGAATGAACTGACCGGTAATTAAGGCTGTTAGGCCTAGCACAACGAACACAGGTAATCTTTGAACGTTGCCCAAAAAGGTTCCTGCCGGGGCTGGCTCATTGAAGCGTCCATCCACGATCACGACACCCGCCGCACAAAGGGTGACCGCGCCCAGGAAATACGACATGATCATCCACCATGGAATTCCGGATTTCTCTCGGCGTTCATCCATGAGGCCATCGCGTGACATGTTCGAAGCGGCTTCTTGCAAGAATTCGTTTCTAAACTCCATCGAGGCCGAGACAGCTTCAAATCCGGTCGCCATTTCCCCTGTTTCAAAATTCAACCCACACCCAGTACACAGCACAGTCCCAGGACGAATTCCCACACCGCATTTAGGACATACCGGGCCAGTCTTTTTCTTGAGGCCGGCATCGTCGAGCAAACTGTCGAACTTGTTCATCGGCTGCGCCGCAGCAACTTGCACTGGAGCGGCCGGCTTAGCTTTCGCCATAGGCGGTGCTTTACCAGCTGCCGCTGCTGGAGCCGCTTTGGTTGCTCCGGTCTTTTGAACCGGCGCAGCCGTCTTTTGCGCTGGCGCAGCGGTCTTTTGATCAGTGGCCGGAGCGGCAGCCGTAACCGCAGCTGGATTCGGGATTTGGATCGACTTCTGGCACTTTGGGCACTTGCCACTCTTGCCCGCCAAGTTGTCAGGCACACTGAGGACTTGACCGCATGAGCATTTGAGTTTGATCGGCATAGATATGGTGGCTCAGCAGGGAGAACGCGTGATGGAGTCGAGCGTCCGCGACGGTTGATGGCACTTCAAAAGCGAATGGTGCCGCAGCCTCTATTGTGCTCAACCGTCTCGGAAATCTCAACGGCGCTCCTCATTGCTTGTGCCAGCAATTGGGACATTTGCTCGGCACTGAAACTGCAAAAGCGATCGAAACTGAGTTTTACGCCTTTGAAAACGCCCGAATGCCTGAAATTAGTTGATCGTTTTCCTCTTCGGTGCCAATCGAAATACGGACAAAGTTGGGTAGATCCCAACGCTGGCCGCCACTAATCAGCACCCCGCGTTCACCCAGAAATCGGCGACTGCTTTGAGAATCTCGGATGAACCGACGCCTAATAATAGATCCTGCTCACCAGCAATCGATGGTTTTCGGGCAAGCAAAAGACCACCCGTCGGCTCGCTGAACGGCAAGCCATAAAGTTTGCGAAGCTTGGATTCTAGCACTGGAGCTTCGCCCAGCGGATAACTACCTAACATCGCGTTCGCGCCTTGTCCAACGAGTGTCGCACAATTGTCTCAATTGTGGCTGCAACAATTAAGGTAGCTGGTTTCGTGAGAAACCGGATGTGTTAAAGGTAGTCGTAGGCCCACTTATTCCTCGTTCGAGTGTCACTTTGTTTTTAGCTTTGCTGCTTCGGCCTCGCTAAGCGCCGGAATAACAGGTTGCTGATATTCAAGCGAGTAATCGTAACCGGCCCTGTCATACACGAGCGTAAATGCTTGCTGCAGATCGAGCTTTACATCGGGATCATCGCCTGCGAGTGGAATTGGAATGACGGGCAGTCGATTTAAAAGCCGCCAGCCGTAAACCTCAACAAACGGTCGACGCTCAGCTCGGCTGATCATTGCAAAGTAATCACCCGCAGGCGGTTCGGAAACCAAAGTTCGTTCGCCATTACGCAGTAAATCGATCTCGACCAGATGGGCTTTCGTCTTCAATAGCGCAGCTGATTTCTCTGTGTACTGCTGCCTTCCATCGGTGCCTTTGCGTTTGTTCGTCGGCGACAACAACTCGATAACCGTTACGACTTCGCTCGGCTTGCCACGGCGAATCGTCAAGAACGTTTCTCGATGCTCTTCGATGAATGGAATCGTGCAGGTTTTCACTTCAACTTGGGCATCAGTCAGTACAGCTAACCCGCCCTCAGACTCGTCCGGTCGCAGTGCTTCCGCGCGATTTGTTCTCATCAACGCTGCATCCGCTACAAAAGACTGAACCGGCGTGCTCGGGTCATGCGTCTCCAAGTAGATTCGTCGTTCGACTTCGACGGTGTAACGTGGGCGAACTGAAGCAACAATCGCGTCGCTAATGGCCGTAATGAAACGCGTATGGAAATCTTCCCATTTTTGATTTTCAATGAATGGATCCATTCCTGGAAATGGAGAGGGCATTTTAAGATTCCGTAGCGAAGTGAAGACTGCGGGAAATAATTTTCCCACCTCTGGGTATCGCAAAACAATGATTTTTAAAAGTCAAATCACTCTCGCAATTGTATCATGACGGGGCTATTCCTCCTCATCGGACAACGGCTCGGCGTGGGAATCGTCGAGTCCGAGTTGAGTTAAACGACGTAGCAACCTTGGGCGACTAATGCCCAGCCAACGAGCGACTCGGGCGCGGTTGCGAGGCGAGAGCTTGATAGCACGAGAAATGATAATGCGTTCTAGATCGAGCAAGACTTCGTCCAACTTGATCGGCACAACAACTTGATCGCTACCGACCACACTGCCTGCAAAAGTGCGGATCGAAACCGGCAGATGTTGACTTTGCACGGCGGCTGAGAACACCGCGTGCTGAATCATATCGGCCACACAGCGTTGTACCTCGCCCAGGTTTTCAGGCCACGAGTAAGCAGTCAACAAATCGGAGGCTTCTGCGGAGAGAGACAACAAGCTGCGATTGAGTTTATTGCATTGAGCCGCCAAAACCTGTTGCACTAGAATTCCGATATCTTCACGTCGCGAGGCCAAGGCGGGTAAGTGAATTTCGACCGGCGCAAGCAGAGACACCAATCGCTCCCAATGCTTACTTCGTATCGATAGATCAGCTGATGTGTGGCTACTGGTTGCCGCAACGACACACTGGCCTGCGTGATCCGTCATCCACTGAATGATTGGGGCAATGGCTCCCTCGTCCAGTTGATCGACTTGCTCGAGCACAAGTAATTGAGTCGCTCGAGCCGCGCTGGCGCGGAAGCGACCTTCAAAGACTTCAAGCATCCCGAGCAGCAACTCGACATCGAGCGCCGAGCAATCCAGCGGAAACAATTGACCGGCCACCTTCTGCAAACCGATCCTGCGGAGACGGCCACCAAAAATGCCTCGCGTTACTTCGCTCTTGCCGATGTATTTAGGCCCAGTCAACAGCACATTGCTATCGCCTTGTATGGCCAGCTGAGCACGCTGCATAGCAAGTCGAATAGCGGGGCTCTCGCCAAGCAATGGCAACATCCCATCGAGACTCGACCATTGACTGCGCAGCCGGACAAGCACTTCGTCAGTCGGTCTTCGTAGCAGCGGATTTGCAATGCTGAGGTGCGGCAATTGCGACTTGATCTCTTCCCAATCGCCCAGCAAAACGATCACCATGGCCAACGTACTTGACGGATCGCGAAGCGGTATGAAAAGCTGTCCCGTTGCAGTCGAACCGAATACGATCGGAGCCGTCAAATGCCTCGCTACGATCTGTCCTTCGAGTGCGCTGACAGGCGGAGCTAGAGCGGTCAGCAAAGCGGCGTAGGGAGAATCATCGGCAGCAATCTCCCAACTGCAGCGTTTACCAACCAACTGGGTCGCGTCGGCTTTTGCTAAATCACACAGCCCGGCGTTTGCGAACAGCACTTCACCATGCCAGTCGAGAATGGCCAGCGGACGCGCCAATTCATCAAGGCTTTTGGCCAATAACCGACTGTTGCCGCCACGATACCCTGAACTCATTGCGTGTTTCTGTTTTGAGGTGGTTGCTGATTCGGCGACTGTCGGATAGTTTTGACGGGCTCAGCGTGTCTGGAACGGGGGCAGACCCTCTCTCCGGCAACGTTGTTGAGCATTTTAGCGATGTAGCTGGTTTCGTCAGAAACCGGGTCCACTTGTGACCTCGACTGAAACCGGTTTCTCACGAAACCAGCTACACCAAGAAAAATGCTTCACAGAGCATCGTTTTTAAGTCCCTAAGTCCAGATTAGTCTAACGGTTTGCCATGTCCACCGGTGCATCCTCCGAGCCTTATTTTCAACAATTGTTCGCCCAACGTATCGGCGGTTCCAACTACGGCAAAGGGACCGAGATCTATAAGTTTGAGAAGATCAAACGGGCCAAGCGGAAAGCGTTGGCGGACTATCCGGACCGCGCTTTGGTCGATTTTGGTATCGGCGAAAACGACAACATGGCAGGACTGAAAGTCCGTGAACGGATGGCGGCCGAAATCAATCGTGTCGAGAATCGTGGTTACGCTGACAACGGCATCGCCGCTTATAAAGAAGCCGTCGCCCGCTTCATGGATCGCAATTTCAAAGTCCAGCTTGATCCGGTTCGCGAAGTGAATCACTGTATCGGCAGCAAGACAGCCTTGGCGATGCTCCCGGCTTGCTTTATTAATCCTGGTGACATCACCATGATGACTGTCCCCGGTTATCCAGTCGCTGGTACGCATACCAAGTATTACGGCGGTGACGTCCATCGCCTGCCGCTGCTCGCCGCGAACAACTTCTATCCTGATTTCGATTCCATCTCGCCGGAAATTTGGAAGCGGACTAAGTTAGTAGTCTTGAATTACCCGAACAGCCCAACGGGTAAAGTGGCGACGCAAGACTTTTACCAGCGAGTCATTGAGCTAGCGCATCGCCACGAGTTCGTGGTCGTTCAAGACGCCGCGCACATCATGCTTAGCTTTGAAAGCGAACCGCTCAGCTTTCTATCCGTGCCCGGTGCTCGCGATGTCGGTGTCGAAGTTCATTCGATGAGCAAAGGCTTTGACATGATCGGCTGGCGCATCGGTTGGGTTTGCGGCAACGCGACGCTTGTTCAAGCCCTCGCCGACGTCAAGGACAACAGCGACTCGGGTCAGTTCGCCGCTATCCAACAGGCTGCTGCTACGGCGCTGGATGATCCGTCGATTCCACAGCAGATTCGCGCCAAGTATCGTCGCCGCTTAGAGAAATTAGTTGCGATGCTCAAAAGTTGCGGTTTTCAGTGTTCGATGCCTGGCGGAACTTACTTCTTGTATGCACCCGCGCCGAAGGGTGTTGTGGGCGGAGTTCGATTCGAGAACGCTGAACAAGCCAGCCAATATTTGATCACCGAGAAATCGATCGTCACCGTGCCTTGGGACGACGCCGGTGCATTCTTGCGATTCTCTGTAACGTACATTGCCGAAGACGAAGCCGCTGAAGATGCACTGATGGCCGAGAGCGCCAGGCGACTGAGTTCACTGTCGTTGGAATTTTAGTGGCGTAAGCTCCCAGCTGGGATGGCTGAAAGTCGGTAGCGGAATGCGTCAAGCATTTCGTTCATGCGACTTCGGCCCTGCAAATTCAATCTCCGAAAGCCTTGACGGCTTCCGCTACGGTATTCATCCACGACTTTTATCCATGCCAGCTTGCAGCTTGCGGTGTGGCGTATGCTTCCAGCTTGCGGTTTTAAAAGCACTGAAAATGAGTAGCTGGTTTCCTGAGGAACCAGCTGCAGCAGGAATTGTGCTCTCATCCGGTTTCTCACGAAACCAGCTACATTACTTAAGCGATTCTAAAAGGCTCTTACAACAAAAACCCTGGCTTAGTCTCCCGCAAAATTTCAGCGATCGCGGCGCGTTGTGCATCCGTCAACCGCTCATAGCCTGCAGGTACTTCGGTGGCCGTTAACACCTCAGTAACTCGCCGCTTGACGCAATCCATCACGGGCTGGGGCATTCGCTCAAAGGCTTCACTGTAAATCAGATAACTGCACGGATACTTGAGCAAATGGTGTTCTAGATCCAGTTCACGCAGGCTCCGACCTTGTTGGTCAAGCTTTGCCGACTCAACAAACTGATCAGCAAATTTCGACGTTCCACTAATGGGATTCGTTAGCTCTACTTCATCCGCAAACAGCATATATCGGACCAGCGCCTCGGAAGCCGACTGAATGCGGCGCGTCGTTGATTCACTCACTGTATCGATTGGTCGGCCAAGAGCTTCGTTGATGCCGCGATCATAGTGCGTTGCCGTTCGAGCTTCCATGCTGGCCCGAGCTATCAGGTTATGCATTTGCGATTGATGCTCAAGCACCAGCAGTGCAATCAGATCGCTGTGCTCGGTTAAATACGGGTCGGTGTTAATCAGTTTGTCGAGCGTTTGTTGATTCGCTCCTGCTTCAACATCCATGAGCTCGGGTTCTAATCGATCATTCGAACGGACATTGCCTAAGTGGCGCATCGTTCCGTGTGAGCCGGTGACGTACCAACCTCCCCAACGCTGCTCAAAGGGACTCGAGTGATCAGTCACATAAGTTCGCGAGCCGGTGCGGGGGCGACCATTGATATCGGGATAGACACTGCGGATAAGGTATCCTGGAACGCCCTGCGTACGGGCCGTTGCGTGACAAGTGAGGCATTGACCTCGATCGCGAACGATGCGAGGCGGAGCGTCTGCTTGTTGGTCCATCGTATAGAACACCGCGCCCAGCTCAGGGTCGGTTGCAGCTAGTTCAACGACGTCACCTTGCTGACACCAGCCGACATAGACGTCGTCGTTGAAGTACAAGGCTCGCGGCGTCCGGGGACTGATCTTATGCAATTGCAAGGATGTTTTCGAAAACACCAGCACTTGCGATTGCTCGGAAACTTGCAAGTGCTTAAGCACGTCGGGCAACCAACCATGATGTTCATCGTACTTGAACTGAACCTCGCCTTTTTGGATCGCCGTGGCTAATGCGGCAACACGATCATGCGCATCGACTTCGCCATAGTTAATCGGCGGCTTCTCGAAATCAAACTGAGCCCAACTCGTGTTCGGCAAAACACAGAGACAAGCCAGCACACATTGAAAACCAGCAGCGAGCTTCATCATTGCACCCACATCGCCGTTACTAAGGCAATTAAAACGGTTGGCAGAAAGTTATTCTGACCCTCCATACACCTTATTCGACTCAAAACAGGATGTCAATGTCCAGTTTTTGTCCACGGAACAGAATTGCGGGTGGCAAGGGTTGCGATAGCGGACGCTGAGGGCGTCCGCTATGGGCTCGGTACAGCCTGCGGCTAGTTCAACCACTGAAGGGCGGCGGTGCGAGCTTGACCGAGCACGGCCTCGTATTGCATGTGCTCAACTTCTTCGCCAACTAATTCAAGTTCAAAATAGCCGTTATAGCCGCTGTTCTGAAGGACTCGGATTATTTGCTCGAGTGGCACGCGACCGTGTCCTAATAAACAACGGTTCTGTTCACCCATCGGCGCATGTTTGGCATCGCCTAATTGCACCAAACGAACAAAGGGAGCAATATTTTCTAGAAAATTGGTTTCCAAAAAATCCTGAGCCAAGTGGTAGCAATCGAAAACGAGTCCCAAGTTGGGGCTGCCGATGTTGGCGATGATATCAAGGCACTGTGGAACTGTATTGACAAACGACCAATCGCTGGAGCATCCAATATGCATCGGTTCCAGCGCGAGTTGCACGCCGACCGCTTCTGCAGCTTCTGCCAAGTGCTTGAGCGCATTTTTAAGTATTCGCGCGGCATGGTTTTGTGTATGGCCGCAGCGTCCACCAGAAAGAACAACCACTGTTTCGGCTTTGATGTCAGCCGCTAGCTGAATTGTATCTAAAGCATCATGAAAACTGTCGCGGTAGCTGCGTCCGTCGCTGCCTGTAAAACCACCGATCCACTGAAGCGACGATATTTTCAGATTGTTTTCGCGGAGCAATTCGACAGCTTTTTCTTCGCCATAGTCTGTTAGCTTGGGACGCCAGATGCCAATCGCACCAAAACCGGCTGCACTATAATTCAAAACATCTTCTTCAAAGGACCAGCGATAAGTAGAGAGCTCGTTGACTGCTAGTCGCAACATCCGGCTACCGTTATTTTCGAGTATTGATTGGCGCAAAGGAGATAAGTCGTGAATGGCGCGGCGCTGTCTCAGTTCCTAATGAACGTCCCAAATGAACGTCCTTAATAAAGGTTACTGTGCGGCTCGACATTGTTAAGAAACTTGCGACGCTTGTAAAGCGAGAAAACCACATCTAGCGCAAATATGCCGAACTCGGAATAACGCTAGCAAATTAATCGTCATGACGTGGGGTAAGCATCCTGCTTGCCAATGATTTCTTCGATGACTGTAGTTCGATGACTTTAGGAGGTTGAATGGTTAAGGGAAAAACAATCGCAAGCTGGAAGCATACACCACGAAATGCTTGACTCGCTTAAGGGTCGCGCTAATATGAAGTTGGCTCAAGCAATCGCTGTATCGCCGTCAGGAAGATGAGAGCCGCCGCAAAACGAATAACGCTAGCCGTACAGGAATCATTATGACGGCTCAATGATAGCGTCTCGATCAACATAGCATGCGGCGTGTCTACAGCAAGGATGTCAAGAGCACCAATCAGGTGACTTGTTTCGGTTCTTTCGAATGAGAGAGTCGTATCCTTAAAAGGGGCTCGGCGCAATGATCAAGACAAATGGCAAGTGTGTTCGGATGATATTGATGTTCTTGAGTGCAACAACGCTGTCGACTTTAGCGACTGCGGGTGACTTTGCCGCTGTTGGCTTCGATGCGCCAGCGATCAGTGTCGCAGAGCAGGTTAATCCAGCGGTTGTCAATACACCTTTGACCGGCGGAAAGTTAATTCGTGTCAAGATTGCTCTTTCGACATTTCTATCGCCGGAGTTTCAAGGCACAGTAAGCGAGTATGCTGTCGAAATTGAGTGTCCTCAACAAACGATGCGAGTTGTGGATTTCTGGCCCAAGACGGAACTCTACTCTGAAGTCCAAGGAACCGTTTCAGTCGACAACACTTATCATAAGGACAGCCACTTCGCCTTTAATGTATCAGGCGGTTATGAACCATTTGTTAGAGGCAATGCCAACGGTGAGTTCAATGAGAAGGTAGATTCGCATCAGCAGTATCAACGCAAACCTCCGATGCAAGTTCTTACTTCAGCGGGCACTGTGCGTCGCGGCTTCGGAGTGTTTTATAAATTTCGGCCAGGTCCAGTTCCGCAGTTGGAGGGCGAACGTGAAGTTGCGATCCTGTTCGAAGTTCCCGCAAATTGGCGAGCTGACTTGATGCAAGTGTCGATGCATGCAGTGGGCCAGAATGGTTCGTCGCGCACGCAGACTTTAGGACACAGTCGGTTGTGGATGACGGTTCATCAACAAGGAGATCAAGCGGCGGCCACGCAAGCTCAGCGCTACGTGACCCAGGAGCGCGGATTGCGAGCGTTGGCCGCCGCTAGCCAAAAGCAAATCGAGGAAAAATCGTTGCCAACCATTTGGCACAAAGTCGGTGCGGCCCTAGATGTCGTCGATCCCAAGATTCCAACGGATTTTATGACCCAAGTATTATTTGGAGCATCGCAGCCAAAGAGCTTGCAGAATCCCCGTTTCGACCAAGGGACCAACCGCTTGCCTGTTGATCTGCGTGTCGCAATTCTGGATTACTGGGAGCAACGCGAAGCGATCTTGAAACTGGCAAATGGGACGGTGGGTGTTCGCGACCTGGCGAGGAATTAGTTGAAGCCGCTTCGGCTTTGACGATAGGATTTAAGGCTCGCTGATCACCACCGCAATCAAACACTTTGGAGGCGGGGGTGTTACTCGTCTTGATCAATATAGCTAGTAAGTCATTGCCCCACCTAGCAAGGAGGGCGCTTCAGTTAAAACATCGAAATAGGCGTGGTTACTACAGTGGCTTAGACTGATCAGCCGGAAGGCGTTAGACTCCGGTTGTGTATTGAACCGGAGTCTAACGCCTTCCGGCTGATCAGTCACCGGCAATTCTGAGTTTTCTAACGGTTCCTAAGCGAAGCACCCTAGCAAGCTAGGATGGTGGCGATCGGCGAGAGGTGTCGATCATGCAATGGAAATTATCATGCAAATTTTTCTGTTAAGAATGTTCCTGTCAAACCATTGACCACTTTTAGCATAAGCTAGAGATCGCTGTTAAAGTAGCGATTTCCAGTATTGTGGAAGACGCCGCAGGATAAGTTCGTCATTACAGTTAGATCGACGCAAGACTGCAGAATGAATATCGCAACAAGCAGACACCGAGATCAGTTACCGTCGAATCGCTTACCCTGGGCGGTGATCGCTTTCACCGCTATTTATCTTGCGATCGGTTTAGTGGCAGCACTCAGTCGTGCGAACTGGGAGTTCGTGTTTTACATTCCAATTGTATTAGGCTTAGGGTTGTTGGTTTTAAGCATTCGGCGACGAGCTGGCTTTTCGAACGGCTTGTTAATGGCATTGAGCGTCTGGGGGCTGCTGCATGTCTTTGGTGGTGTAGCCCAGGTGCCGGAGGGTTGGCCAATTGATGGTGACATTCCTTCGTTCTATAGCTGGGAGATCATTCCAGGTTACCTGGGATACGACAAACCGGTTCATGCGTTCGGGTTTGGGGTGGCAACTTGGGCGTGTTGGCAGGGACTGGCCGCAGCGACGGGTGTTCGGAAAGCAACGCTGGGATTGGTCGTTATCGCGGCTTTCGCAGGAATGGGCCTAGGGGCACTGAATGAGGTTGTGGAGTTCATTGCCAGCCAAACGATGAATACCAATGTGGGTGGCTATGTTAACACCGGCGGGGATTTAATCGCAAATTTGCTCGGAGCGTCCGTCGCGGCATGCCTAATTTGGCTTAAAACCCGTTCGGCAACACTTTAGAGGATTTTATTAGTAAGGTAGCTGGTTTCGTGAGAAACCGGTTGTATTGAAAGGTCACCGGTGCGCCCGGTTTCTCACGAAACCAGCTACCCTATGCTCACCAAAAAGCTTCGAACAACTCATAAATGTGCTTCATCGCCGCTTGGCCTGCATTTTGCTACTCTGTTGGGGTTTGAAAAAGTCGGTCAACTTGACACACCTGTAAGTTTGGCGATTCGCGATATACTTCAGGGGTCCGAAATAAGACCCAAACCGAGTAAAAATGCAAACAATGGCCCAGGATTACTACAAAACGCTTGAAGTTAGCAGGACCGCTTCCCCCGAAGAGATTCAAAAAGCTCATCGGAAGTTGGCTCGCAAGTACCATCCGGACCTGAATCCGGATGACAAAGCGACTCAAAAGAAGTTCAAAGAGATCCAGCAAGCCTATGATTGCCTGAACGACCCCGAAAAACGGAAACTGTACGACCAATTTGGCGACCAGTACGAAAATGTGGCTGCCGGCCGTGCTTCCGGTGGAGGCCCAGGTGGGGCTTCCTTCGAAGATATCTTTCAAGGCGGCGGTCCTGAAGGTTTTCAGTTCGGAGGCGATCTTGGCGACTTGTTCAAGCAGTTTACAGGCGGCGCAGGACAGGGGCGAACCGGGCGCGGTCGAAGTCGTGGCCCAGTGAACGGTACCGATTTAAGCGCGGAATTAACTGTCCCTTTCAATACTGCTGTGCTGGGCGGTCAGGCGACCATCAATGTGCATCGCAGCGGTAAACCTGAAAGTTTGCAAGTTAAAATTCCTGCCGGTGTCGAATCGGGCAAGAAGATCCGACTGCGCGGTCAAGGTGAAGCGTCACCTAACGGCGGTCACAACGGCGACTTGCTGCTAACAATCACCGTTGCCAGTCATCCCTATTTCAAACGCAACGGTCAGAACCTCGAATTGCGTTTACCTGTCACGCTTGGCGAAGCTGCGATGGGTGCCAAGGTAGATCTGCCCACTCCAGGCGGAATAATGTCTTTAAAAATTCCTGCAGGCAGCAGCAGTGGTAAGCGGCTTCGAGTCAAAGGCCAAGGCGTACGCGATTCAAGCGGTGGCGCGGGCGACTTGTTTGTAGAGCTTCAAATCAAACTTCCAGAGCAACTCGATGATGAATCCCGAAAAGCGATTGAGCGCATCGAGCGACTCTATACCGAACAGCCTCGCACTGGGCTCATCTGGTGAACTGGGCTCATCTGGTGAACTGGGCTCAACTGGCAAACTGGGCTCATCTGGTAACCTCGGTGCAGCCGCTTGTTCGGATCAGTTAAAGGGCGAGCGATTTCCCAAGCTGTTGCGATTGTCAGGTCGTGAAGAGTTTGCGGCTGTGTTTGACAATGGTCGGGTCGAAGCGGATCGTCTGTTAGTTGTCCATGCCATCAGAACCAATCGCAGTTTCAGCCGCATTGGCTTGAGCATTTCGAAAAAAGTGGGATCGTCGCCGACTCGCAACTACTGGAAGCGCTGCATTCGCGAAGCCTTTCGGCGCCAGCGGTCGGTTATGCCGTCGGGGCTCGATATTATTGTCCGTCCTCGTCGCGACGCACGTCCTAATTTCCGAACGATCGCTGAATCACTTTACCGGTTGTTGAAAAAAATGGATCGCCAGCTGCAAAGTTGATTTTCGAAGGACTTAGAAAGGAGAGATGCGATGCAGTGGTTGTGGAACTTACCAGCCAACGCAGCGATTGCTTGCGTGCGATTCTACCAGCGCGGCATCTCGCCTTTGCTTCGTTCTAGTTGTCGATATCAACCCACGTGCAGCGAGTACACGATTCAAGCGATCAAGAAGTACGGAGCTGTCGGAGGTATTCTTCGCGGCGCGTATCGAATCCTTCGCTGCAATCCATTTTCGCGTGGTGGGTTCGATCCACCTTAACGCCCTAAAATGGAAGAATGGAAAGTATTACATATTCCTGCTAAAATCAATCGACAGTTAGCGACAAGTTATTATGTAAATCTTGGGAAGCGAAGATCGTCGCCTTTAGCTCCGCGAAAGTAGCGTTTTAATGTAGCTACATTAGCGGAGCGAAATGCGGCGATAATAAATAACAGCGATTTCAAC
>JANODD010000267.1:0-19588 GCA_031412515.1 Planctomycetia bacterium
GGCTGTCGGAAAGTCGTGAACAAACGCAGTAGCGGAAGCCGTCAAGGCTTTCGGGAGTTGATATTGCGGGCCAAAGTTGCATGCACGAAATGCTTGACGCATTCCGCTACCGACTTTTCGCCATACCAGCTGGAAGCATACACCACTAATAACCGAAACCGGCGCGGACCATGATGCTGTCTTGCAGATCGAGGTTATCTGCGGGCGATTGCTTGTAGATGATCTCGCGCTGAAAGACATAGCCGACTTCTACAAAACCAATCCGCCGACCGTCGCGCATCTGATCGTTGCGACCCCACTCCAAACCTAAAACCAAGCGGATATCGTTGATGTCAATCGACTCTTTGGCTCCCGAAGTGCGTTTCACTGTCCATGCCCCGCCTCCATAGTATCCCCCGACGTACCACCATGAATCCATCGTGCCGACAGTCGCGAGATAATGCGCCAATTTGGGTTCGGGGAAGAATAAATCAAAACGTGTCTCAGGATTCGGTTGCCACAGAATTCCACCTGCGGGCAACATTTTGATCTTGTTTCGGTCCAGATAGATTACACCCAACTTGAGCGTTGCAGCCGGCGTCAATCGCACTCGACCCAGCGCTCTCCCCATGAATCGCAGGCTTTCCGTCGTGTTGGCTTCAAAGTCACTGAACCAGCCTACGCGGGCACCTAACTCGGCGCCGACGATACGTGCTGGATCTGATTGCCAACCAGCGTCAACAAACGCAGAGTAAGCAATCGCTGGCAAGTCAGCGGCCGTGCCGTTCGGTCCATCCCATTGATGAAGGGAGAACGATGGCAAGATGTAAATCGGCTGCGTTGAATACAAGAAATTTGGAAATGCGAACGCGAGCGCAAGATCGCTGTCGTTGATCTGTAAGGCATTAGGATCTTGACTGCCATAGATCCATGCGTGTCGAAAACGTGGACCTTGAAACAAACGCAGGACTTGTGGATACGCAGGCGAGCCATTAAAAATCGAACCTTGCGGATTCCAGCTCCCATAAGATCCTCCTGGAGGAAGCACAAGGTTTCCAGGTGGACTAAGCGTGCCTGGTTGGCCATAAGTGGGTTGACTATACGCAGGCTGATTGCCAGTGCCAAACAAGTTGCCGAACCAATTCCCTGCTCCACTATTCTGATAACCATACCCGCTCTGCGGATAAGGTCCGGGGAACAGTGCTGATGGACTGCTGTTAGGAAAAGCTTGGGGTGGGTTAGCCGATGGGTTATTGGCGTAAGGATAAGTGCCCAGTATTCCGCTTTGCCCAGCACCGGGCATTGTCGGCGCTGCGCCGTTGTAACCTGGGTAACCTGAGTTCAAAGGCGAACCATAGTTAGGGGCCGCCCCATACGTCGGCGTTCCATAGCTTGGAGACGCTCCGTAGCCCGGCGCCGCTCCATAACTAGGCGATGCACCATAGTTCGGTGCCGCGCCATATCCGCCAGGTTGGCCAACTGGTCCGCTTAAACTTGGTGGCACCGATCCCGCGGACGGATAAGGACTCGTTTGAGGAAAGTTCGGTGTAGTGACTTGTCTGGCGGAGTAGGGATCGAACTGCGGTGCCGTCGATGGATAGACTGGATTCGGTGAATTGAGTGGGACCATCAACGGCCCACTGCCCGAGTTTCCCAGCGGCGTGGTGTTTTGAACGAGCGTTCCGACGGGGCGAAGTCCGGTGGTGGTTGGTGTTGGGAATTGAATGCGTTGCTGTCCTAACGCAGGCATTGAGAACGCCAGCGCAGCTATGATTGCAGATGCTAGTAGGACTTGAAATCGCATCAACCGAGCCGGTACTTTGGTTTGTGGCGCATTCGCTCGACGCAAAAAATGGTCTGAGTTAATCGCAATTCCACAGATTGTTGCTTGCCGGAGAGACTCTGGCACTGTTATGGTTGGTAGCTGACGAAGCCCTCGAAGGTCAATAGGTTTTCGCCTTTGCGGATACAAAAGTGTGTCAAACTTTAATCAAACTTTGAAAAAAGTAGTTGCTGTCATTTGGGCCAGTCCCTACAGCTTTCTCGGGCTGCTGATCGGTGGGTTGGGTTTACTCAGCGGCGGCAAAGTAAGATTGAAAGACGGCGCAGTTGAATTTTACGGCGGCGGGACCCGCTGGTTTGTGCGCCGACTACCCCCTGGAATTCACACAGCCGGCTTCACTTTAGGGCATGTAATTCTTGGACAAACCGATGAAGGGCTCGATCAAGTTGCAGTGCACGAGCGAATTCACGTAAGGCAATTTGAAAGATGGGGACCATTCATGGGCCCCGCCTATTTGCTAGCATCAGCCTGGATGTGGTCCATCGGCCGCGACTACTACCGCGACAATCCCTTTGAGGTGGAAGCCTATCGGGAATCTTAGTGGCCTATAGTGGCGTATGCTTCAGCTTGCGATCTTTCTGTAGCTGGTTTGGTGAGAAACCGGACGAACCGGCAATTGACGTCCTCGGCACTCGGTTTCTCACCAAACCAGCTACATCAGAACCCCACACTCCCCGCATTCTTTTCAGCAATCGATCTTGAGTTCGGTACACAATTCGCTAATACTGCATACTCGCTTAAGCTAGCTGCCAATTGGATAAGCATTCTGCTTGCCATCTGAATTAAAACAAAACACGCAAGCTGGAAGCATACGCCACGGAAAACACATGAAATCGATGCGACAGCAAGAACTCCGAAGTTGGGAAAAACGCGAAGAGCTGCTGCTCGCGCCTTATGCAATGTTTGCCAAGAATTCGCTCGGTCGACGTTATGCAGAAGCTGCCCATCCGTATCGCAGTCCCTTTCAGCGAGATCGAGATCGCATCTTGCATAGTGCTGCGTTTCGACGGCTAAGCGGCAAGATGCAAGTCTTCACTGGCGAGATGGGCGACTACCATCGTACTCGACTTACCCACACGCATGAAGTCGCAACAATTGCTCGCACCATCGGTCGCGTTCTGCGTTTGAACGAAGATTTGATTGAAGCTCTCGCGTTACTGCACGATATTGGACATCCACCGTATGGTCACTCAGGCGAAGATGCACTTAAGCATTGCTTGGCTAAGCACGGCGGTTTTTCGCACAACCGATTCGCATTGACGCTCGCCGAACAACTGGAAACTCGCTTCACCCCTTACCCGGGACTGAATTTGACGCGTGAAGTTCTCGCTGGCCAAGATTTTCGAATCACGCATGACGGCCACACACCGCTGCTTGAAGTGCAAGTGGTCGACTTGGCCGACAGCATTGCCTACAACGCTCATGATGTCGACGACGCACTCAAGCTAGGTTTGATAACGCTCAATCAACTGAAAGGGCTCGATCTTGTCCAGCGTGCGGACCATTGCAGTGCCAGTCAACCGCACTCACCGACCGACCGCGCTGCTCGACAAGCCTTAGTACACAGCTTGATCGATGTCCAAGTTGCCGATCTGCTTGAGCTGTCTGTTGACGTTTTGCAAGATGTTGCGCAGATGGATAGCCTCTCGGTACAGCAGCTATCGATTCAGTTGGATTACTCGCCGTTGATTGCTGGCGAGCGCATTGAGTTGCAGCAGTTCTTGTTTGATAACGTCTACCGACATCCGCAGCTCATCGCAGTCCGCAATCAAGCCGCGACTCGGCTGCGTGTCCTGTTTGAACATCTGCTGGCTGCCCCACAAGGTCTGCCGCAGCGGTTTACGGATCGTGCGCAGCAAGTCGGCTTAGAGATCGCCGTCGGTGATTTCCTAGCTGGCATGACCGACCGCTTTTGCGATCAGCAGTATCGTCAAGTCGTTGAGCTTGGCAATGAAGAGGCTGAAGATTGGTAGCACGCCGTTTCGATAACAGGTAGCTGGTTTTGTAAAAAACCGGATGCAGCGCAAGTGATCTCTAAGTTCATCCGGTTTCTCACGAAACCAGCTGCGGTTCCATTACGTCAGCTCTAATATTCAATCAGCGGTGCGTACGACCTGCGGCATATGGTCAGCCACCGAATCTAGAACATTAGCGATACGAGCTCGGTGGTTTGCGTTGAAGCGATCGAAAGGCAGCGCCGGCAAATCACTGCAAACGCCAAAATGCTTTAGGCCAGCCTTCAGAGCTTTGGGAACCGCAGAGTGACCCGAACCCACTTGATAGATCGCCTGCAACTCAATGACAATCGTTTCTAACTGCTGAGCCACTTCGGAGTCACCTTGGCTCAGAGCCTCATACCACTGCACAAACAGTTGAGGGAAAAGATTCGCGCCGCCGTTCACGCCACCAGCACCACCACGAGCCATAGATGCAGACAATAAATGTTCTGGACCCATGAGCAATGACATATCGGGACGCTGCTGAGCGAGCAACTGGGCCACGGAAGCGTAGTAGTCGAGATCGCCGCTACTATCCTTGATCGCCAACAACTTTGGCAATTCGATCAGCTCGGTCAACGTCGGCAACTCAAAAGTGACCTTTGTCAGGCCTGGCATGTTGTAGAGAATGAGAGGCAACGGAACCTCTTCATGCAAACGCTGCACATAACCGCTTAGCTCGGTTTGCGACGGGGCGAAATAAAACGGAGCAGAAGCAACAACAGCAGTAGCACCGGCATCTTCGGCAAACTCTGCAAGCGCGATCGACTCAGTGAAAGATGAATCGGTTATTCCGACTAGAACTGGAACTCGTCCATTAACCCGCTCACAGACTCTCGCGATCATTTCGCGACGAAGCCGATAACTGAGACTCGGCCCTTCACCGCAGGATCCTAGAATAAACAGTCCGTGTACACCACCTTGGACCACGTGTTCGACCACGCGATCTACGCCGTCAATGTCCAATTCATCTTGGCTGGCAAGAGGAGTGACGAGCGGTGGAATGATACCTTGAAGTCGCAGCATGGATTCGCAGTCCGAAGAGGTGTCTGTGGTAACCAAAGCGATCGTTACACAATAGAATAGCTGAAGCCAGCCAAGAGGAAAGCGTCTTGACGCGGATTCGACCTCTTAACGTGCTTTTCGCCGCATCCCATTCGTCGTGGGCAAGCTGTATAGTTGGCAAAAAGTTCACTCAACCATTTGCACACACGCTGAAAATAGATTTTGAACACACTACCCAATTTTACGCGATTTTCTTCGGGACTTCCGTGGCTCGACGAATCTCTTGGTGGCGGTCTTCTGCCAGGTAGTTTGACAATGGTAATTGGCGCAACCGGCGTCGGAAAGACTCAGCTTGGAATGCACTTTGGCGAAGCCGGCCGAACCGCCGAAGGCCACCGTGCCGCCATCCTCGACCTTTCCAGTCGCGGCGACTCACAGAACCACTCGGGTTACACAACACAGTTGTTCGGCTCGCCATTAACGACCATCGATCCACGATCAGAAGCTCTTGTCGATCCTTTTACACATGGTCGACCCGCGGATGTGTTGCCCTTCTTCGGTTACAGCGGCAGGCGGGTGCTGCGCAGTCAACTGGATGTCGACGAGTGGCATGCGTGGCAAAGCGAACTTAATCGACGCTTGCCATTGCTTTCGCGTTTCATCTACGGTCATCTCATCCACGGAACGCGTCGCTTCATCGTCGATGGCATTGAACCGCAGGACGCACCCGAGGACTCGCTTCAGCTCGACTTGCTTGAGTCGGTTTATCATCGCATGCTTCGAAAGGAGCATGACTGGCTGGCCCGTGAAGTTTTCCGGCAGCACTTTCGCGAGCTCGAACCGCAAGTCATGCAGCACTCGTATGACCACAAGGCCTCTTCGGCCGTTGTGCTAGTCACCACAACGCAAACCATGCTCGAGCAACTCATGACTCAACCCTTGGCAGCAGGTGACTTAGCCGCCGGCGCCAACACGGTTATTCTGATGGGCCGCACCCTGACTGGCGGCAAGATGGCGCGTGGACTCTACGTTGCCAAGCACCGTGGCAGTTATGCCGACGATCGCATCTTAAATTTTGATATCGATGATAAAGGCCTTAAAGTGATTTAAAGCCGAGAGTTTCGTCCTTTGCAGTTCTCATTTATCAATTCTTCTCGCTCGCGACACTGCGGGCTAATCGCTTGAAGAGCACGGCCGTTGAAAAAGTCAAACTGAAAAATGCAAAAGGCGTTTCGTGTTCCCATAACACCTTCCAACCCAATTGTCCCGCCACAACGTGGCCAAACAATTTAGCCCAAGGTTAGCCGACGCGAGCATCAAGCAAGCGGCGGCGTAACCCTAGGTGCTCGATGCAAAGGCATTAGCGGTGAGCGTTTATGCAACCAGTTGAAAGGTCTATTTTCGAACCGCAACATCACTCACGCCAACCGTGCGTTCTTCTCCTTGTTTCTCCCTGCAACTGCCTGCGACATCGGATAACCTACACAGCTGTGGCCTACTTTAGCGTATCATAACCCACATACCCACTCAGGACCAAAACAAAAATGAAATTCAAAAACACCATTGCGACCACGGCAAGGAACTGTATCTTCGCAGCGATTTTGCTAATCGCTACGATCACCGGGCAGTCAACTTATATGCAAGCGGCAGAGCCCTTGGAATTACAGCTGCGATATCAGCAACCGACTGCGGCGGGATCGAATCGATTTCATCAAATGATTCGCGACGAGCAGTGGAACCCCGCCGAGACCGCGGTCATCGTGTGTGACATGTGGGACTCACATCACTGTGTCAATGCCGTTCGTCGCGTCAACGAAGTTGCTCCGCGGATGAATCGCTTTGTCTCTAAACTCCGTGACCTCGGTGCGATCATCATCCATGCGCCCAGCGAGTGCATGCCGGCTTACAAGGATAATCCTGCAAGAGACCGAGCCACGGCAGTCCCTGCTTCCAAATCATTCCCGCAGGAGATTTCCAAATGGTGCGATCGTATTCCCAGCGAAGAAGCAGCCGCCTACCCAGTCGACCAATCAGCGGGCGGCGAGGATGATGACGCCGACGATCATCGCCTGTGGGCAGCCCGACTAGAAGCGATGGGCCGCAATCCGAAAGCCCCATGGCTGAAGCAATGCGACGCGATCGAAATCTCTTTGAAGCAGGATTACATTAGCGACAACGGCCAAGAGATCTGGAGCATTCTCGAACATAAGAAAATCGCGAACGTTATCTTGGTCGGAGTGCATACAAACATGTGCGTGCTGGGACGACCTTTTGGACTGCGTCGCTTGGCCAGCAACGGTAAAAACGTTGTGCTCGCACGCGATCTGACCGATACCATGTACGACCCACAGGCTTGGCCTTATGTGAGTCACTTCAGCGGAACCGATTTGATTGTGAATCATGTCGAACGCTTTGTATGTCCAACCATTTCCAGCGACCAGGTGTTGGGTTCGGCAAACTCCCGACACGATGAGTTCCGCTTTGCCGGCGATTACCGTACACGCTTGGCGATGTTGATCGCCGAGGACGAGTACAAAACAGAAGAAACCCTTCCAAAATTTGCTGCTCGGTATTTGGGAAAGCAGTTTTCAGTCACCACGATCTTCGGTAGCGAAACCGATCGAGCAAGTATGCCAGGCATCAATGCGATCACAGACTCAGACGCATTGTTAGTCAGCGTCCGCCGTCGCCCCTTGCGTACAGAAGACCTGCAGATCGTGCGGGACTTTGTCGCTCGCGGCAAGCCTGTGATCGGAATTCGAACGGCTAGTCACGCGTTTTCGCTTCGCGACAAGCAACCTTCCGAGCCGTTAGCCCAATGGCCCGAATTCGATGTACAAGTACTTGGCGGAAACTACACCAACCACTACAGCGATTCCTTGAAGTCAAGTGTCGAGTTCGCTCCCGACGCGGGCTCGCATCCCATCCTGCACGGCTGGCAATTCGAAGGTTTTTCACCCGGCGGTTCACTGTATAAAACCGCGCCGTTGGCAGCGGGCAGTCACGTGTTGCTTAACGGCAAACTGCCCGCCGAGCCCGCGCAGCCGTTGGCGTGGACGTTCATCCGCGGCGATGGTGGTCGATCGTTTTACACTTCGCTAGGGCACGCTGCCGATTTCGATCAGCCCCAGTTCAACGCCCTGCTTTCAGCCGGCATTCACTGGGCCTGTGGCTTACAGCCGCCCGGGTTGGAAGAAATCAAACAGCAAACCGCTAAGTACGACAGCGGCTCCGGCCGACAACGAAAGTAGGCTTATTTCAGCAAGGCAACTCTTTCTTCAGCAAGGCAACGCTGTGAAGCATTCGGGTGCCCAAATGTAGCTGGTTTCGTGAGAAACCGGCGGGCGGAGTGGCTCTGGCGAACGGTGCGGCTTCGTGTAACACAGGTCATGCCAGTGCAAACTAAAGTGTTGACTTTATGTCGCTTCTAAGTCGGGCTGCGACGGTTTGTCTATTTGCGGTACCCTCGTTCGACTACTGGATGTAATTTTGTAAAAGCATGCTCACACATCTCAGAAGGAAATCGCATGTCTGCCAGAGAGACAGATACAGGCGCCCAACCCGCAGTCTCGAGGCCAGCCCGGCGCACTGTAGCGAAAGACAAGTCGGCCGCGAAGCTACCCGAAACCATGATCACTGGCAAAGCAAGTCCCGCGAAAGCGGCGGACGGTGACAAGCCGGTTTTCGACTACATCGCCAGCTTGCCGCAGCCGCAACGCGGCATCGCAGAAAGGGTCGATGCCCTGGCGTCCAAGACGCTGCCCGGCCTGCAAAGGTCCGTGAAGTGGGGCATGTCTTACTATGGCGTCGGCGATGGCTGGTGCTTCTGTTGTGGCGGCTTCGCGAGCCATGTCAAGCTTATGTTCGTGAACGGCGTGACGCTCACACCAGTGCCGCCAGTGACGCCTGCGGCAATGGGCAAATCTACGCGGGGCGTGGAAATCGAATCTATCAAAGATCTCGACGAACGCCAAATCGCGGCATGGATGAAACAAATCGCGGCCTCGCCTGGTGTCGGCGGGAAGAAACGAAAAACCTGAATCGAATCAAAAAGGAAGACATCATGCGCCCAGAAATCGACGCCTACAATCAAAGCCTGAATGATTGCGATCAGGAGATCGGCAATCTACTTGCTAGTGAAATTGATCGTGAATTAACCAATGCCGAAAGTAAGATTTGGCATGCGCACCCCGTGTGGTTTCTCGATGGCAATCCCATTGTGGGATTCAGCAAACAGAAGTTGGGCATCCGTTTGATGTTCTGGAGCGGCGCTGACTTCCAGGAGCCAGGGCTCAATGTGGTCGGCAAAAAATTCAAAGATGCATCGATCTTCTTCAACGACCTGGCGCAGGTCGACACAAAGGTTCTTCGGCGATGGCTAAAGGAATCCAAGTTGGTTCAATGGGATTACAAGAACATCGTCAAACGAAAAGGCAAGCTGGTAAGGCTTGAATAAAACAACGCGGTTAGCCGCTTTAACTTCCACAGCATGTGCCCGGCTGCCACAGATTTCCGAAATAAACCGGAATTACTTGGCTCATTTTCTAAGCCATTGCGAATTACACAGTATCCGCATTGCTTGGAGACATTTGAAACATGCTAGTGCTTCTCAGCAAGCCTGTAGCGTGCGGTAACTCATCGGCCAGTCGTACGACTTCGAGAAAGCTTGGAACACTGGTCGCGAACGGATCACCTAGTAGCGCCTCAGTCTCAATTTGAAGTCATTTGGTAGAACCAAATCTGCGGATCGCTTTAGCGTACTACCTTACGTTCTTGCAACAATGCCACTACTTGTTCGACGCATTCTTCAATCGACTGCTCGTTGGTATTGAGCACTAGATCGGCGTTGGTTGGCGCTTCATACGCGGATTCAAAAGCGTGTTTACCAGTCGGGTCTCGCTTCAGTCGCACTTCTGCGGGCGCATTGACGTAAATGGTGATGAAGCTGTCTTTGCCGATCAGGTCAGCGGCTTTGGAACGCACGGACTGTGATGGAGCGACCATCGCGGCCAAGCAGATCAAGCCGTTGTCATTTAACAAGCGAGCGATATGCGCCGCGCGGCGCAGGTTCTCGGATCGATCTTCGGCAGAGTACCCAAGATCGTGGCTCAATCCGCGGCGCATTTGTTCGCCGTCGAGCACAACAGCGGTGCGTCCCAGATCGAACAGGACTCGCTCGACGCCGCGGGCAATCGTTGACTTGCCGCTGCCACTCAGTCCAGTTAAAAGCACTGTGGCGGGGCGTTGACCCAAGCGAGCTTGACGTTCGGCGGGGGTGACTGACCTGACGCCTTCACTGGCTTCTGTGCTTTGGACGTCTTCGATTTCCCACTGAGCGATCTTCGTCTTCTTGCCCGGTTCGCGGCTCGTGATCATCCCCGCAGCAACGGTGATGTTGCTGATCCGGTCGATGATGATGAACGCGCCTGTGGTGCGATTTTGACGATATGGATCGTAGTAGATCGGTTGGCTGAGCGTAATCGTGCAACGACCGATTTCGTTGAGCTGCAAATCGGGGGCTGGTGAACGATGGAGCGAATTCACATCGACTCGATAACGCAGCGACTCAATTTGTCCCGGTATCGTTTGGTTGGCATGCTTGAAAAGATAAGTCTTTCCCGGAACCATGGCTTCAGCACTCATCCAAACCAACATCGCGTCAAATTCGTTGGTAATTTTGGGAACGTTGCCAGGACGAACAATCATGTCACCACGACTGCAATCCACTTCGTCGGCGAGTGTCAGTGTTACTGATTGAGGCGTGAACGCTTCGTCGATTTCGCCATCGAAGGTCACAATACTTTTCACTCTGGTTGTCCGCCGCGACGGCAAGACCATGATCTCGTCACCCTTGCGGATAATTCCCGACGCAAGAGTGCCGCAGAATCCGCGGAAGTCCAAATTCGGACGGTTTACATACTGAACTGGAAAACGAAAATCTTCCAGGTTGCGGTCGGAACCGATGTAAACCGACTCGAGAAAATTCATCAGCGTACTGCCTTGATACCAGGGCATGCTGGGGCTTGGGTCAACGACGTTGTCGCCATTGAGAGCCGAAATCGGAATGAAGTGCAAATCGGGCAGATCCAGCCGAGCCGCAAAATCGCGGTAGGACTGGCAGATCTCGTCAAAACGATCTCGACTAAAATCGACCAAGTCCATCTTGTTAATCGTGACGACGACGTGGCGAATGCCGAGCAGCGAAACGATAAAACTGTGTCGCTTGGTTTGCGTGAGCACTCCATAACGAGCGTCAATTAAAATAACGGCTAAATCAGCGGTCGATGCGCCGGTGGCCATGTTGCGAGTGTACTGCTCGTGGCCAGGTGTATCAGCGATGATGAACTTGCGTTTTGCGGTCGAGAAGTAGCGATACGCGACGTCGATCGTAATTCCTTGCTCGCGCTCAGCTTTCAATCCGTCGGTAACTAATGCCGGATCGAATTTCCCGCCAGTCGTTCCGTGCGTGATCGATTCGCTTTCTAGCTGTGCGAGTTGATCTTCGTACAACATTTTGGAATCGTACAGCAAGCGACCGATGAGCGTGCTCTTGCCGTCATCGACGCTGCCGCAAGTGATGAAACGCAGTAGTTCTTTACGCTCGTGCAATGCCAAGTAGGCTTCGATATCGGTGGCAATCAGATCGCTTTTGTGACTCATGTTTTCTTACTGTAATCAGACGTGGTTCTTAGTTCTTAGTTCTTAGTTCTTTGTTCTTTGTTCTTTGTGCTAACCGGACGCTAGCGAGAGCGTTCCGATTAGGAATCAAAGGAAAACGCTAGTTCCATGTGACTTATCAGCCGGATGGCATTAGAGAGCGTCCCGCGTAGGAGTTTGAACTGAAGCTGGTCATTATGGTGGTATAGTCATATCAGCCGGAAGGCGTTAGCCTCCGGTTGTGTATTGAACCGGAGGCTAACGCCTTCCGGCTGATAAATCACCTGTAAATCCGCGTTTTCAAGTTCATTCCTAAGCGGGACGCTCTCGCTAGCGTCCGGTTGAAGACGTAACCGGAGGCTAACGCCTTCCGGCTTATAAGACCAATCCACTGTAACGACAACTCTGTTTTCGATCTCCTGAGCGGGACGCTAGCGAGAGCGTTCCGGCTGATGGTGCGACTAGAAATAGCCTTGCTTCTTTTTCTCTTCCATGCCCGCACCACCAGCGTCTTTGTCGATCATGCGACCTTGACGTTCGCTGGTCGTGGCCAGCAGCATCTCTTGAATGATCTGCGGCAAAGTCGTGGCGTCGGATTCGACAGCGCCGGTCAGCGGATAGCAACCCAACGTGCGGAAGCGAACTCGTTTGGTGATCAGTTTTTCACCAGGCTTGAGCGTCAGACGATCATCGTCTTTCATAATCAATGTGCCGCCACGTTCTACAACCGGCCGGTCGGCAGCGAAATACAGCGGTACGATCGGAATCTTTTCGAGGTGAATGTACTGCCATACATCGAGCTCCGTCCAATTGCTTAGTGGGAAGACTCGAATACTCTCGCCCGGATTTACCCTGGTGTTGTAGAGACTCCATAGCTCTGGCCGCTGGTTCTTTGGGTCCCAACGATGAAATTTATCGCGGAACGAAAAGACCCGCTCTTTGGCCCGCGATTTCTCTTCGTCACGGCGTGCACCACCAAAGGCGGCGTCGAACCCATGCTTGTTGAGGGCTTGCTTGAGCGAGTCGGTCTTCATGACTTCGGTGTGCTTGTCGCTGTTTTCAGCCGGATCGATCCCCAGTTTCAACCCCTCGTGGTTGATGTTTACGATCAGGTCGAGCCCCAGCTCTTTGCGTGCATAATTTTCGCGAAACTCAATCATCTCGCGGAATTTCCAAGTCGTATCGACGTGCATGAACGGGAACGGAGGCTTGTCGGGATAGAAGGCTTTGAGCGCTAAATGCGTCATCACCGACGAATCCTTGCCGATCGAATACAGCATGACAGGTTTTTTAAACTCGGCAGCGACTTCGCGAATAACGTGGATGCTTTCGGCTTCCAACAACTTTAAATGCGTTAGCGAATATGCGGACATGAAAGTAGGTTCGTTAGGGTTCGAATTGATTGTTTAGGAGGTTCTATATTGATTCAAAAGAGGCGATTCACAACCCCAAACCGCAGCGGTATTTACTGACTGGAACCAAGTTTAAGTTTGTCTAAACCAACTCTTTATTTTCTGGGGCGGCGAATTTGCAAAACGACCGATTCCGACTCCGTTCCGGGCATCTTGTAGGAAGCCAGCTTACGAAGTTCAATACCGTTTAGCAGTCCTCGATGCCGAGCCTCACCGCGCTCTTCAACCCAACGCGGCCCTTTGATGGCTAGCAATCGATCGAAGCAGTGCCAATATTCCTTTAGCCATCCGGAAAGCTGCGCGAGCGAACCGACAGCTCGGGTCACCAGAGTACCATATCGCCATTCTTCGAGAACATCCTGAACTCGCATGGCATGTACTTGAACAGGTAGTTTTAGTTTTAGGACCATGTCGTCGACAACACGGGACTTTTTGGCCACGCTATCACACAGACTGACCGTAAGATCTGGTCTTAAAATCGCGAGCACAATTCCTGGCACGCCTCCGCCAGTACCCACATCTAAGATCTCGTCGCCCTGGGCAAGTTGCTCCGCCAAATGCCAGCTATCAAGCAAATCTCGCCGAGCAAATAGATCAAAATCCGTGTGACGGGTCAGGTTGATTTTTTCATTCCATTCCCAAAGCAAACGACAGTACTCTTCGAGCTGCTCGAGCTTTTCAGCCTCTACCTCTATACCTAGTTTTTCAGCGGCTATCTTCAGACTCGCACTCGGCTCTTCGAGAGTGGGCGCTTCGAGTATTGGTTCGTGCTGTTCGGTCGGTTCCATTGGATCTTCAGGAGGCAATTCCATAAGCTCAAGACTTTAAAAAGAGAGGATGTTTCAAAGCGACGGATGGAACCATCGCAAAATTGGTTCTGTGTCGGCAAGGTCCGCCTCGACGCGATGCGCACCGGCTGATTGCAATAATTCCGCGTCGCAACCACCAGTGCAAACTGCCAGGCAACGAACGTTCATGGTCAGTGCCAGGTCTACGTCGAGCGCAGTATCGCCAATGATGACAATGTTCTCGGATGTCAGGTGATCTGCATGTTGGCGTATCGAATCCCAAGCCGGTAAGCTCAAGTCACGTCTAATTGTTGCTTCATGTCCATAGACACCGAATTTAAAATACTGCCAAAGCTGATAGTGCTCGAGCTTAATCCGAGCCGATTCAGGCATGTTGCCAGTGACAATACCGAGGCGAATTCTTGGGTCATCAACGAGTCGCTCAAGCAGCTCGATCACGCCCGGCAGTACACGACCTTGGCGAAGTTTCAATTCGTTCGGCAGAAGGTTGAAGTAGCGTTCACTCAACTGCCGCAAGTTGTCATGGCTGGCAATAATGCCTGCGTTTTCAAGCATTTCTGACATGATGCCGCGGTCCGTTCGGCCATGTAGCGGAACAGGTTGCAGTTCAGGATGAGCAAAATGCTCGCGGGCGGCTCGCAGCAGCGCACTACCACCAGCTCCGCCGGAATCAATCAATGTTCCGTCAATGTCAAACAGCAATACGCACTCTATCGGAGACTTATTCAGCGGAATCGAAATCGGGAAATCTCCGGGTTGAGTGTCGAACAATTGTCTCAATTGTTCTGCTTAATTTGAGTGTCGAACGATTGTCACCATAGTTCTGGCCCCAATTGAGACAGGCCCTAACTGAGACAGCTCCTAACTGAGACAGGCTACAATTGGGACAATTGTGCGACACTCATAGGCTGCCGTCATTCCTCGAGCACAAGTAATTCTACTTTGCGAAAGTCCACTGGGTGGCTTTCGGACTGCAATGAAATGTAACCACCGTCCAGCTTCACAGTTCCTTTTGCCGCGGCCAGCTCTTTAGCATGCGCATCACGCTCGTCCAACTGCGGTTCGCTGTATTCAAGAACAACTTCGCCATCGATGATGTGCTTGATCACACCGTTGCCATGAACTTCGACTTCGGCGGTAACCCATTGGTCACCGTGATAAGTCTTTGATTTTGATTCGGTGCAGTGCGGCAGAAAGAGCTTGCCGTCCTTCACAACGTTCGTGCCTGGCGTGCAGAGGTTGACTGTGTGTCGAGGATCTTTTCCATTGCCGCCAAGAATCTGAACTTCGATTGAAGCCGGAAAGTCCTGGTCTTTGGTTATCGTCTTCGGGTCTTCGCAGTGCAGCATCATCCCGCTGTTACGCGTAGCCCAGCCTGGACCACCCTTGCATTGATCCCCCACAAAGCGGTATTCAACCCGCAGTCGGTAGTGCGAATACGGCTGTTTGTAGAACAGATGACCAAACTTTTCGCCAAAGTTTTCGTATTTATCTTTATCGTAGCGCACTTCGAGAAGACCATCTTGGACTCGAAAAGTGTTCCCGTAATTGTCTCCTAGATCGTGATAGCGGATTTTTGGGGTCCAGCCTTCTAAATCTTTGCCATTGAACAACTGAATCCATTTTTCTTTGGCCGGCGCGTCTTGGCCAAAGCATTCGGCGCCAGACACGAAGGTAAGAAATAGGCAAAAAAAGCGACAAACGAGTGTCATGACAGTCTCCTGGACGCACCAGAAATTCAAAGAGGATTTATTTAATAGTACTATTGGGGTGCAGTGGCTCTTGGGAGCGATTTCGCCGCAATTCGGCAGCTTGCGTTGACCGACAGTGGAGGTTCCGGCTAAATATAATGCCTGGGCGAACATTAATCACGAGGTTTTGCTAGTTCCAGATCGACTATTGCGAAACAATGTCGGCGTATAAGTCTAATCCAATCGAACTCTCGAAGGGCATTCCTAATGGTGAGCAATCGGAATTCGTCACTGAAATCAGTGGCACTTGGCATGCTTGCGCTCGCACTGATTTGCTGTTTCTCGTTGCCGACGTCCGCGCAAACCAAAGGCAAATCGAAGGGAAATGCCTTTGATGCGTTGAGCTTGCCGACGACCAATTTCGCGTTGCCAGGGAATGTGGATGCAAAAGTTGAGTTCGCCGCACAGTATGAATTGGAGAATGGTTCAAAGAATGGTCGGCTGACCGTGACGGCGAAGATCGCCGACGGCTGGCACATTTTTTCGGTGACGCAACCGTCGGGCGGACCTAAACCTAGCAAGTTCAAGCTGAAGAGTGACTTCTTAAAACTGACTGGCCCATTTGTGGCCGATCACGCGCCGGAGATCGGAAGCGACGAAGACGTCTGGCCGGGTCTGCCGCTCGAAGAGTACCATGAGAAAGTCGTTTGGACCGTTCCGTTTGAATTGACCAGCGACATCGACTCAGCGAAGACTGAAATCGAATTGGCTTTCGATGGTCAAGCTTGCATGGATTCCTGCGTCGAAGTCAGGGACACGATCAAAGCGAAATTCGCTGGCAACTACGGGTCAGCTGAAAAAAGTACATCGATCAAACCTAAGAATACCCATGCTACTTGGTCTGCAACTTTGATTCCCAAAAAGTTGAAACCCGGCCAAAGCGGCAAGATTGTCATCAAGGCCGTACCTGACCCCAAGTACCACGTCTACACGTTTATTAATGATCCTAAGTCAACCGACTATCGCACGTTGATCGTGCCCAGCATCAAGTCGGGAATGGAAATAGGCGTTCCGGAAACATCTGCTGCCAAAGAAAAAACGGATGTTGGATTGGATGCGCCCGTAGAGTTTCATGCCGGTGAAGTTGAGTGGTCGTTACCTATCAAAGTTCCAGCGAAAGCCGAAGGTGGGCAGTATCCAGTCGAGTTACTCGTTGGTTTCTTGACTTGCAACGACAACAGTTGTGATGCGCCGAGCGGTCTGTCATTAAACGTAACTTTAGAAGTTGGTGCGGAAACTTCGAATGAGCCAGTCGCCATGTTGACCGCTTTGACTCCGTTTCGAGTAGTCGCTGAGAAATGGGAAACAGCCAAGTTTGGCTCACCAACATCCGCAGCCGCTTTGGCTCCAACCTTGTCGCTCACCCCATGGCACTTATTCGCAGCGCTGCTCGGCGGATTCATCTTGAATTTTATGCCCTGCGTGTTGCCCGTCGTGGGTCTAAAACTGCTCAGCTTCGTCAACCAAGCAGGGAGTAGCCGCACTCGCATTATCACGCTTAACTTGGCATTCGTTGCCGGTATCGTGTCGGTCATGCTGGTGCTCGCCGCAGTAACCATTGCCGCAAAAATCTTTTATGGCCAAGCCTTTGGTTGGGGGCAGCAATTCGAACGTCTCGATTTCCAGGTTGGACTTGTGATGTTGGTCTTCGCGATGGCCCTAAGTTTCTTGGGTGTTTGGGAGATTCCTATTCCTGGCTTTGCAACGTCGAGCAAATCGGGCGCATTGATGGAAAAAGAAGGCCATCTTGGTGCGTTCTTGAAAGGGATTCTAACGACCGTCTTGGCAACGCCATGTTCAGGCCCGTTCCTGGGGGCATTGTTCGGTTTGACGCTCAGTCTTTCGCCATTGAGCATAGTCACACTGTATGTCACGCTTGGTTTGGGACTTGGGATGCCCTATCTAGCGCTCTGTGCTTATCCGAGTTTTGTGAAGTACCTTCCCAAGCCCGGCGTGTGGATGGAGACTTTAAAAGAGGTCTTAGCGTTTCCACTGTTGTTGACCGTGGTTTACCTCGTCCAAATCGTCAATCCTGACTACCGCATTGCAACACTGATTCTGCTGATTGGCGTTTGGTTTGCTTGCTGGTTAATTGGCCGAGTTCCGCCGTACTCCGAGGCTTGGCAAATCCGCAAGGCCTGGGGCATTGGCCTAAGTACTGTCGCAATTTCCGCGTTGGTTGGCTTTATGTACTTTGGCCCGGTCAAACATTATTTGCCCTGGGAAACTTACAACGAGGCTCAGTTAACTGAGTATCGTCGCCAAGGGAAAACGGTCATGGTTGAGTTTACTGCTCGCTGGTGTGCAACTTGTCAAACCAACATGCGGTTTGCGATCGATCGTTCAAAGGTTGCAGAAGTTTGCAAGCAGAACGATGTCATCACGATGCTAGCTGACAAGTCGGAAAGTTCACCTGCCATCGACAGGAAACTCGAGGAACTCGGCAGCACATCCATTCCGCTGCTCGCCATTTATCCGCCGGATGCCGAGCCGATTGTTCTACGAGATACTATTACCCAAACGCAGCTTATCAACGCGCTTGAAGAAGCGGGACCAAGCCGCAGTAGTAGCGGTGTAGTAGCGCTTCCAGTTTCAACGGCCGTGCATTAGCTAAGCGTATGCTTCCAGCTGATATGGCGAGTAGTTGGTAGCGGAATGCGTCAAGCATTTCGGTCATGCGGACCTAAGTCGCAAAATGAGCTCCGAAAACCTTGACGGTTTCCGCTACAGCGTATTTATCCGCGACTTTTCGTTATTCCAGCTTCCAGCTTGCGTTTATAGCCGGAACTCTTTCAAAAAGTAGCATCGTCTGCTTTTGGCCGACGAGCATGTATAATGGGCGTTTGTCGAAACACTCACATCCGCCCAGGAGTTGCAGCTTGTCGGGAAAAGAACCAGTCGCAGAAGTCAATTCAGCCGAACAAGCCAAGCTGGATATCGAACAAGCTGAACAACTGCGAACCGCTTGTAAAGCTGTACGAAAACAAGTTGCCAAAGCGGTCGTTGGCCAAGAAGAGGTCATCGACCAACTGCTCATCGCGATGCTCGCCCGCGGGCACTGCTTGCTCGAAGGCGTACCGGGCTTAGCCAAAACACTGATGATTCGCTCGTTTGCGGAATCGATGAGTTTAACGTTTCACCGCATCCAGTTCACTCCGGATTTAATGCCGGCTGACATTACCGGAACCGACATCATTCAGGAGTCGCATGAGACCGGACATCGTCAACTGATTTTCGAGCGCGGACCTATCTTTGCGCAGTTAGTTCTCGCCGACGAAATTAACCGTACGCCACCCAAGACGCAGGCTGCGCTACTGGAAGCGATGCAGGAGCATGAAGTGACCGTCGGTGGCACGACCTATCGATTGGCTGAACCATTCTTCGTTCTCGCAACTCAGAATCCAATCGAGCAAGAGGGAACGTATCCATTACCTGAAGCCCAGCGCGATCGCTTTCTGTTTCAGGTCTCTGTTGACTATCCATCGCGGCAACAAGAATCGGACATCATTGATCGCACAACGAGTGGTTATCAATCGACATTGAAACCTGTGATCCGCGGCGAAGAGATTATCGCTTTTCAAGGTTTGGTTCGTCGCGTACCCTTGGCTGAGCATGTGAAGAATCGAGTGCTTGACATCGTGCGATCTTTGCGTCCAGGTGGCGAGAGTCCACTTGCGTGGGTATCGCAGTGGGTCGATTGGGGGCCAGGTCCGCGAGCTTGCCAACAGTTGGTCCTAGCCGCAAAAGCTCGTGCGCTTTTGCGAGACCGCTATCACGTTACGACCGATGACGTCGATACGCTGGCCTTACCCGTCCTGCGTCATCGACTGGTTCCTTCTTTCACTGCCGAGTCGGAAGGAATACGCCCTGACGATATCATTCGCCGCGCGATTAAAGAACTGCCCACTCAAAAGGTTAGGATGCTTTAGTGGGGTAATGCTTCCAGCTTGCCGACTGCTACTTCGGCTTAATACACAAACGTTCTCAGAAGCTTGCCAAAGTGGATGACCGGTTTTTCGGAGCGCGGGCGTCCTCGCCCAATGTCACTCACTTTCTCGACTTTGCAAAATCGCAACACCTCAGTACGGTTGGACTAATCAGCCGGAACGCGTTAGCGTCCGGTTTTTATCCATTA
>JANODD010000268.1:0-25472 GCA_031412515.1 Planctomycetia bacterium
TCGAAAACCGCAGAACTTTAGTCTATCACCACCGAGTTTACTCGGTGGAATCAAGACTTTTCGGCTAATCTTGAACACAAAACGCCTCGCCGTCGCGCCTCCGCGTTTGGTTGCGAGCGAAGCTCGCAACCAAACGCGGAGGCGCGACGGCGAGGCGTTTTGTGTTCAAGATTAGCCGAAAAGTCTTGATTCCACCGAGTAAACTCGGTGGTGATAGACTAAAGTTCTGCGGTTTTCGACCGGTACAATGGCTCTCGTCAAAAGTTTGCACGTAATCAAGTTGAAGGTTGATGGCATGTTATACCATTGGAGAAAGAAGAATCAAATTATCGATGTCGAGCTTGTGGTCGAATGCGAAACGATTCTCGAATGGAATTTCCTATACCACGTAAACCAGAAAGTTGCGCCTGGCTTTAAGCGCTGGGAGGCTCCAGGGGCTGAGGTTGGTTTGCTCGCGTTTACGAATTTAAACAATGACCGCAGGGCGGTAATTCATTCATTGCAGCCTCTAAAAGGACCGCGAGGGGCTCTCTCTCAAATTTCGGGGGTTGATGCTACCGACTACTATTACGAGGAGTTGCTGCCACCAAGCTTTTCAAGGCATCGCAAAAGCTTCGATGGCGCGTGGGTAGCACTTATCAAAAGCACTCGCAAATTAAGTTCAGAGAAATGGGTACGAGTGACCCATTTTGCGAGATTTCCCAGAATAGACTCGTTCGAAGATTGCAATCGAGCTTTAAACAACAAGGGGCTAACCTTTTCAGATTTTCTCCCTGATGAGCAACGTGCGGGCTGCAGCCTAACGACTAAAATTCAGTATTCCCAAGTAAATCTTCTCAGATCCATTGCAGAGGTCTTTGTGCATGTCACGACTGCTGGTGGGGAGTACAGCGGTTGGGAACTCGCGACCATTGACCTTGTCGACTGATTACAACTAACTTGACTCACACTGGCCTTTCCCTCACTCCCCGGCCTGAAGGGCCAAAACATGCTAGCCCAGGGCAGAGCGTTTAGCGCCGCCCTGGGTAACGCACAAGATTGAAGCGACGTCCTGAAGGGACAAAACAAATCTTCGATATGCCAATTGACCGTTTTTAAATACACAACTTTGAAGGAAGTATTTTCGTCGTAACTGATGTTGCGGTTCGAATATGGACAACTCAAATGGTTGCATAAACGCTCACCGCCAATGCCGTTGCATCGAGCACCCAGGGTTACGCCGTCACTCGCTTGATGCTCGCGACGGCTAACCCTGGGCTATATTGTTTGGCCACGTTGTGGCGGGACAATTAGCTTTCGACAGAACTGGACTCTACAGATACAATAGGGTCTGAATCTGCCTGTAAAACTCTCGAAAAACGGTGTCCAAAGCGTGTCTGCATTTCAATTGCCGGTCCTAGGTGAAGCTTCAACTGCCGACCGATTTCTCACAAATCTGCCAGAAATGTGCGGGCCAACTGGGAAAGTCGCGACCCGGGCACTGCCGATGACCATGGCGGAAGCTCGCGAACGGGGCTGGGATGAACTCGACGTCGTCATCGTCAGCGGCGATGCCTATATCGACCATCCGAGCTTTGCGATGAGCATTTTGGGGCGAGTTTTGGAGGCAGCCGGCTACCGAGTTGGCATCATTTCGCAGCCTGATTGGCACTCGTGCGAAGACTGGAAACGCTTTGGCCGCCCGCGATTGTTCTTCGGCATCAGCGCCGGCAACATGGACTCGATGATCAATCATTACACGGCGAACAAGAAAGTTCGAAACGATGACGCTTACTCGCCGGGCGGTAGGATTGGGCTACGGCCCGACCGTGCGACGCTGAGTTATTGTCAACGCGCTCGGGAAGCCTTCAAGGGAGTGCCGGTTATTGCCGGTGGTGTCGAGGCGTCGCTGCGTCGCTTGGCTCACTATGACTACTGGAGCGACAAGGTTCGCAAAAGTATTCTTTTAGATAGCAAAGCCGACTTGGTTGTTTTTGGAATGGGCGAGAATGCGATTGTCGAGATCGCCCAACGACTGGATGCTGGTGAGAGCGTCAAAGATCTGCGAGATATGCGCGGCGTGGCTTACGCTCTCGGCGCTTCCGAAACGGTTCCGACCGACGTTTTGACACTGCCTAGCTATGAAGAAGTCGTGGCTGACAAGATGCAGTTCGCCGAAGCTACGCGGATCATTCACCAAGAGACCAATCCGTACAACGCCAAACGTCTGGTTCAGTGGCATTCGACTCAAGCGGTTGTGGTGAACCCACCGCAGTTGCCGATCTCCGAAGGCGCCATGGATCGCATCTATGGGTTTCCTTACACACGCCGGGCTCATCCAAGTTACAAAGAACCGATCCCGGCTCACGAGATGATCAAAGATTCTGTGACGATCATGCGTGGTTGTTTTGGCGGTTGCACCTTCTGCTCGATCACCGCCCATCAAGGTCGTGCGATTCAATCGCGAAGCAAAGCGAGCATTATCGGTGAGATCGAAAAACTGGCCAAGGATAAGCAGTTCAAAGGTACAGTTAGCGATATCGGTGGGCCGACCGCGAACATGTATCAGATGAAATGCACTCAGCCCGAAGTGGAAGCCAAGTGTAGACGTCAATCGTGCGTGCATCCAAAAATCTGCAAGCTGCTGGGTGTTGACCATCAGCCGGTGATTGAGCTCATGCGGGAAGCTCGCAAAGTTGAAGGCGTGAAGAAAGTCTTAGTTGCTAGTGGTATTCGTATGGACCTCGCGCGGCAAAGTCCCGAATACATTCGCGAACTGACTGAGCATCACGTCGGAGGCCATTTGAAAGTCGCGCCTGAGCACGTTGATCCTGACGTCTTGTTTAAGATGCGAAAGCCAGCCAATGATGACTTTGAGTACTTTGCGGAAGTCTTTGATGAGCAATCTAAGGCTGCTGGAAAGAAGCAGTACTTGATTCCTTACTTCATTGCTAGTCATCCTGGTAGTGACTTGGACGCGATGATTAACTTGGCCGTCTTTCTAAAGCAAAACGGCTACAAGCCGGATCAAGTGCAAGACTTTATTCCTGCACCGCTGGACGTTGCAACGTGCATGTATTACACGGGTGTTGATCCGTTTACCAAGAAGCCGGTGTTTATCGCCAAGGGGCTGCGTGATCGCAAGACACAACGGGCCCTCATGCAATTCTTCAAATCGGAGAATTACTTTGAGGTCCGCGAAGCGCTGCGGCAAGCGGGTCGAACGGACTTGATCGGTGACGGTTGCGATGCGTTAATCCCAGCCACTCCTCCAAAGGAAGCTCTACTTCGTCGTCGTGAAGATGCTAACGCAAGATTCCGCGGCGAGTATGTGCATACGATCCCAAACAAAGATGGAACGCCCGCGGCGAAAAAAGGTGGCAAGAAGGAACGTCGCGATAGAACGACCAAAGGATATCGACCGGGCCGTAAGGGCGCTCAATAGTCGAAGCTAGTGCTTCGTTCAATTAGATTTTCGGGTAGCGGAATGCGTCAAGCATTTCGTGAATTTAACCTAATTTCAATTACCGAAAGCCTTGACGGCTTCCGCTACATCATTAAGTCGTGGTCTCGGGTCGTAGCTGCAACAATTGAGACAATTGTGCGACACTCAACGCTAGTCCAGTGTCACCATTTCGCCGCCTCCCTTGGTTATAAGAGCTTGTGCCGTGGCCGGGGTGACTGTATTCGAGATGAATTTGACGGAGCCATCAGCAAAAGCCGCCTGGCTACCGCCAGTGTGATTTGGGCGAATCGTTTTGCCAAGCGTTAAATAAGTTGCCATGTCGGTATCATCCGGCGACATCCACGGTACTGCGTTTTCAGATTCAGTTTCAATCACCATCAGCGTATTGCTTGTTCCATCCGTAATCTGACGCAATTGCGTACCTTTGGCCCCGGGGAAGATACTAGACGGATCAACAACTACTTGATAGGAAGTTTTCTCGGGCGAATCGGTATGGCCTGATGGGCATGCATACACTGGAATGATAATTTGGCTGAAGGGTAAATTGACGGGATCATCCCATGGTTTACTCAAATCAATCTGCGAATAAAGATTGTTTTGCTCGATGTAAGGCAGCAGGAGTGTTCGCCAACTGTGCAGCGGCTTGCCACTGGAATCCGTTGTGTAAGCTGGCGGAAATGTTTTGTAATAATCATGGTAGTTATGCATCGCCAGCGCGATCTGCCTCAAGTTGTTACTACACTGCATGCGACGGGCGGCTTCGCGAGCCGCTTGAACGGCCGGTAGCATCAATCCGACCATGATTCCGCCACATATTAAAAGCATCGGTATGGCAACCGCTACGATAACAATCGCTATAGTAGCACCAGAACCGGAACCTCGCGGTGGTGCCGGATACTGCTGCGGAGGATAGGGTTGCTGCTCGAACTGGTTGCCCTGACTCATGGTTTTGCCTATTAAGTTGTTTTAATTTCAGACTCTGAGCCGCCAAGATAATGGATAGCGAGTGGAAGAGCAAACAAAAACGGAGGCGACTTCAATTGAAAATTGGAATACTCGAGTGGATTTGCGGCGGTGGTCTACTGGATATTGCCCCTTCGCAGGTTCCCGAATCGTTGCTTAGGGAAGGATGGGCAATGTTAAGTACAGTGGCTCAGGATTTCACAAGCTGCGGACATGAAGTTATTTCATCGGTTGACGCGAGGTCGCTGGAAAGGTTGCATCTGTCCGCGTCGGAATTGCAATTTGAACCGACTTTCATTAGTGGGTTTCAAGACGATTTACCATCGAGCTGGTGGGCGATTGCGGCTGACTCAGACGTTGTGGTTGTGATAGCTCCGGAGTTCTCAAACATCCTGCGGACTGCGGTTTCAAAACTGTCGCGGGTCTGCAGCCTGCTCTTGAATTGCAGTGGCGATTTTCTAGCAGCTAGTTGTGATAAATGGTTAACGGCCCAGCGGTTAAGTGCAGCAGGCATCAGCCATCCTGCAACACAACTCGCGTGCGATGTGACTAAGGACTGGATCGAGCAGCATCGCAACCAGTCTGGTCGGTGGATCATCAAGCCTCGCGATGGCGCCGGCTGCGACGCGATTCAATTGGTTAATGACGAATGCATACATGAAGCACTAAGTGCAATTCGATCGAGTGATTTGAATTCGAGAATGATGCTACAGCCGCTGCACAATGGCGCCGCTTTCAGCCGCTCGGCCATCGTTGACTTTGCTGGATACGCTCATTGGCTGCCGCTCGTGACACAAGAGTTTTCTATCACCGAGTCGATTGTCTATCGTGGAGGGCGTGTGCTGGATGTCGGCCATTGGTGCTATGAGGGTTTATTGAATGGTAGGCGTTATTCGATCGATCAGCTCAATGAAGTCCTTAATGCAACAGTAGGATCGCTGGGACCTGGGGCACTGGGTTGGGTCGGAGTTGATCTGCTTTACAGTGACGAATTGAATGATTGGCTGGTGATCGAAGTCAATCCTCGACTGACGACTTCGTTTACTGGACTGCGTTTGTCCTACGGTACAGGCTTAATGGAGCAGATGCTGCGAGGTGGGAGAGGGCAGGGGGTAGCGATTGATCGAGAGTGGAAATCGATTGCTTTCGATTCAGCTGGCAATTTATATCCTTCTTCGTAAGCCGCCGCGTTAACAAAAGGACAGCCCGCAGCAAAAGAGAGGCTGACACCAAAGTTTGTTCTTGTTGCACCGTTCGTCGACAAAGGGAACGGTGAGCCGTTGGCGCTAGCCGCGGGTAAACGAAGTAGGGTGGTATGATTATTCGAATGTCTGACCAAGGACATTGTTTCCTCATGGTCTGTGCGCTTAAATTAGACTATTGGAATTGAACGACGATCGCTCCGTTCACCCGCGGCTAGTGCCGACGGCTCAGTAATTCGGCTGTTCGAATTACACAGCTAACTGGTTGTTGATGCTAAGAAATAGGCGTCACAACCAATGCGTATTTTGCCAGCCGCTCGTCTTTGTGATGTATATAAGGGTCATGGTGCTTTGCGAGCTCGATCAAGGCAAAACCATTTTTCTCAAGTATCCGTCGCGATGCGTGATTGGATTCGAGAGCAACCGCTTCAACGCGTTTGAGTGCAAGATCGCGAAAGCCGAATTCAAGTGTTGATTTGGCGGCGATTGAGGCATAGCCTTTTCCCCAGTAGGGCTTGCCTAGCCAAAAGCCAAACTCTCTTGATACTCCATCACGGATTTCATGTAGGCCGCAGACCCCTACGAATTGCTCATCGACTTCGATTGCAAAGACAAACGCCTTTCCCAGTTTTCGTTCAAGGATTTGCATTTCAATGAAGTTAACCGCGCCATCCTCTGGATACGGGTGCGGTAACCGCGTCCACTCAGCCACTGCAAAATCGGCTGCAAGGACCTGCACGGCGGAAGCGTGCCTATGTTCGATAAAGCAGAGTTTTACCATTTGGGTCGTATGTTCAAGCTAACGTAGCTTAGGGTTAGTAGCTTGGGACCATTTGTCCCGAGCGAATTGAATTTCACGAGCAATTCGAATTTGAAGTGTATTGCTCGCGGGGAACATCAGGATGGTCTGGCAAGCTGGAAGCACGAAAGATCGCAAGCTGGAAGCGCTGGAAGCTGGGATGGCTAAAAGTCATGAACAAACGCAGTAGCGGAAGCCGTCAAGGCTTTCGGGAGTTGATATTGCGGGCCAAAGTTGCATGCACGAAATGCTTGACGCATTCCGCTACCGACTTTTCGCCATACCAGCTGGAAGCATACTCCACGAATCGCAAGCTGGAAGCATACGCCACTTAGTTGGCAAGTTCATGGAGGACTTGGCGGGCGGCGGCGATGGTTTCGTCGATCATTCCAGCAGTGTGACTGCGTGAGAAGAACAGGGCTTCAAACTGACTGCATGGCATGTAGACTCCGCGATCCATCAAGCCCCAAAAATATGCAGCAAATAGCTGACGGTCACAGGTCGATGCTTCATTCCAACCATAGACAGGCTGCGAACAAAAGAACAGCGTCATCATGCTCCCAACGCGTTGCATCTGAGTTGTTAAGGCGGCTGATTGTGCAGCTTCAGTGAGTCCAGCGGCCAGTCGTGCACCTTGTTGCTCGAGATATTCATAGGGCGGTTCATCGCGAAGTAATCGAAGGGTTGCAGCTCCAGCGGCTGTTGCAAGCGGATTGCCGCTAAGCGTTCCAGCTTGGAATACTTTGCCGGCTGGAAGCACTTGATCCATCAAATCCGCTCGACCTCCATAAGCCCCCAGTGGCAACCCGCCACCGACGATCTTGCCCATCGTCGTCAGGTCAGGCTTGATGTTGTAGAGCTGCTGCGCACCGCCCAGTGCGACACGAAAGCCAGTCATCACTTCGTCAAAGATCAACACGCTTCCATGCTTGGTGCATAGTCGACGAGCCGCTTCCAAGAATCCTGGACGAGGTGGAACGCATCCCATGTTGCCCACTACGGGCTCGAGAATCACGCAGGCTAACTGGGGCCCAAATTCGTTAAAAGCTCGTTCAAGTTGTTCGATATCATTGTGTTCAAGCACTAACGTGTCGCGCGATGTGCCTTCGGTAACCCCGGGTGAATCAGGGACACCGAGCGTTGCCGCGGCGCTGCCAGCGGACACCAGCAAACTGTCGACGTGGCCATGATAGTTGCCCGCGAATTTGATCACTTTGTCACGACCGGTAGCACCGCGAGCCAATCGAATGGCACTCATCGTAGCTTCGGTGCCGCTGTTTACTAAACGCACTCTCTCAACCGACGGGACCGCTTCCATAATCAACTCAGCGATCACGGATTCTGCTTCCGTGGGAGCACCGAAACTGGTACCACGTAAAGCAGCTTTGTTAATCGCTTCGATGACTTGTGGATGGGCATGGCCAAGGATCATTGGTCCCCACGAGCCGATGTAATCCAGGTAGCTATGACCATCGATATCATAAAGGTACGGACCCGCAGCCCGATCGATGAACAACGGATGGCCGCCAACGCCACCGAAGGCGCGAGCTGGACTGTTCACGCCACCGGGCATCAATCCACGTGCACGTTTGAACGCCGCTTCGGAGCGCGGACGTGCGATGCGACTATGAACACTTTTGGAATCGATGGACACGTGAATCTCCGGTAGGGTTATTCGAGGTAATTCCAGAGTCTTAAACTGGAGATTTCGGAATGGGAAAGGGTGTATGTTGGTGTGCTTTATTACTTCGGCCTTCGTCGATCCGGGATAATCTGCACTGGAACGACTGAGCTTTCCTTCACTATCAAGAATCGTATCGGTGTTCGTTGTTGTTTCGTTCATTGTCGCCTTTCGCGCTGCGAAAGAACGGGAAAGAACGGGAAGACGCTACTTTCGCAGAGCGAAAGGCGACTATCACTGTGCTCACTTACTCCGTTGCACTGGCACAGCCAGTGGCACACGGCATCTTTAAATCAACCGCTATTTTGCGTCAGGCTTCACTGGGGTCTCAGCCTTCGCTGCGTCTTCTTTGACGGGCAGCATAAACGGTACTCCTAAATCATCGCGATTTGCTTTGAAACCGCTACCGTCCACATCCAAAAAAATCGGATTCGTAACGGCAGCTGGCGGAAGTTTCCCTTGTTCGGGCCCCATCACGGCTCCAAGCGTCAGTCCTTCGCCGATCGTGGCAATAATTAAGTGCGTATCGACGTCGAACTTTGGCAAGTCGATTTCGGTTTCAAAACGCACGTTTTGGTCGCTGAACTTGTCGGCGTGTGTCTTGCGAGTGAAGTTCAATTCACGCTGTGGTCGACCGTTCGCAAAGACTTGGACACGATTTACATCGAACCAGTTCGGACACTGGACGCAGATCCACAACTTGGCGGTTTGACCTTGCATCGGTACATCTTCGCCGCATGTATAAAAAGCAGCTTTGCCATCGCGCTGCAGTCGGACTTGAGCTTCCAAGAATGGGCCGGTTGTCATGACTATGTGTCCATGTTCAGCGGAATGGATCATCTCGTCGATCTTAATCTCGGCCGGATTGTCGGTACTACATTCCATATAGTTTCGCAGCCAACCCGAGCCATGAAAGTTATAGTGCGCGTCCGTATTCACAACCCCAGGGATCCGATAGCCAAGGTTCAGTAGTTGAAGCCAAAAAAATATTGGATTCAACTGGTTATCCTTTGGGGCCGCACCGGCTTGGGGAAAATTAAAAATGCTTTGTGGCGGATGGACTTCGATCACGTCCATCCAACCTAACATTCCGCGAAAGCCTTCATCGGCCTTCCCATCCAAATCGCGATCACCAAGTATCTGCGGAATGTTGGGATGATTCGTTTGCACAACCTTTGAACTGCCCAAGTCCCATAAGGCTAAACGCTCGATCTGTTTGACTGGATCGGCATCCGAGACAGGGCCACCGCCGTCTTGATGATGTTCGTGTCGATGCAATGGAAAGGCATTTTGATGATTGATTGGCAGCGGAGAACCGGTCAACTCCATGCCGGTGCAGGTAGCCATCGCTCCGGTCGCTTTCAACAAAGCGAGATCGTCTTCATAGGTGTCGATGCGATTGTGTTCAGTACAGGGGGCGAATTCGATATGCTCGGCCAGCAGGTTCAGAACGCGGCCAGTTTGATGCGATACATTGTCGCCCGACGGGCTGCTGTGACTGTGAAAGTCGGAACTGATCCAGCCCTGGGTTATCACCGTTCGCTTAAGTGAAGACTTGAGTTGAAGAAGTGCCCCTGGTCGAACTTCAATGTGTTGAGTATCAGCGTCGAATTCGGGGCCGTGGCTGATAATCGCTTGATACTTCCCAGGTGCAAGCGGTTGTTCAAACTTTCCATTGGCGCAGTATACAACATTTTTGATCGCCGAGATGGCGGAATCGGGACCGAAATTAGGCATTGGAGTTCCTTCGGCCGGAATAAACTGCACTTTCGCTGGTATCGGTTTTCCACTGCCGTCAACGATGGAAGCTTGAACACGACTGGCAGTCGGCAGACTCAAATTCTCAGTAAGCAGTTTGTCGGCAAGCTCAAACTCTTGGTCCCGATCCTCACGGCCGAGCGATTTGATTTTGGCAAGATACTTCCCAGGCAACAAATCGGCTCGCACAAATCCGGTTGAGTCTGTGTCGATCGTGCCGAGTGATTTGTCTCCAGCATACAATTCCAGTTGAGCGTGTTCGATTGAGCCTTGAGGTGATTGCAACCTAACTTGCAATGGCAGAGTTGATTTCTTCGATTCGATACCGCTCGCCCAACCGCGTACACCGGGAAGTCCTTGTGAGCAGTAGACTTTGCCACCCCATGAGAGCTTTCCATTGCTCGCGATCTCGCTGTCGGCTGCTGCAAGTGATTTCAGCAGTAGTGTTCGTTTGTCAGCGCCGCGTTCAAACACACCCTCATCGGGAATGATGCCATAGCATTGACCAAAGTACTGATCCTCTGCATAAAATAATCGCGTATCGTCGTCGTTGCCGAACTTGAAGATCGTTCCATCGCAGCGGATAGAATCCTGTGCAATGAGTTTCTGCGGCGTGCTGGCTTTATTGGTAACTTCGACTTGATATTCAAGCCAAGATTGTCCGTCGCGAAGCGTGTAAGTAACCCTCGCTTCAGTTTGGTTTGCGGTAATAGGTTTGCCATTGACGCTTATCTGAATCGATTTGCCTTTGATCAACTTTGTTTTGCCGAGATCGACTTCTTTATCATCTGCCGTAATCGTGAGCGAATTAGCCGAGTCAAAGGCATAACGGCCTCCAGTTGGATAGAAACATCCAAGTTGATCGTTGGCATAGGTGCGACGCGTCATATCGATGACCATCCCGGCTACACCTCGTACCGTCATGTTGGCGTTGCGCCCTGGAATAGGCTGGGCAATCACGACCACAATTTGATCATTGCGAAGAACCCAATCGCCATAAATTGCATCCGTTTCTTTACCAGCCGGAACCAACGAAGCGTAGTTAGTCTCAGTTAGCTGCTGAAGGTCAGCTGCAGGCAAGTTGCAGGTTAACGCAGTCAAGCCGACAAGGAGCATGGCTTGGCAATAATGCAAACCGGCAGATGGATATCGCATGGGTGAGCTTTCGGTAGGTGGGACATGTTGGTAACGGGAACAACGCTCCGGCGGAGCCACTTTCGGCCGCAGCTCGAGGTTCGCAAGCAAGGGTGCAACGCTGGGAAGCAGTTTGGCGAGCAATGTAGCTGGTTTCGTGAGAAACCGGCGCGCACCTGTGACCTTTCTGATGCATCCGGTTTCTCACGAAACCAGCTACCTTACATGGAAAAATGCTTCGCGGCGCACAAGTGTAGCGATGAGTGAGGCCTCACCATTCTAACAAACACCGCTCAGCGCGAACCTGCTCGGTAAGTTGAGGTTTTGGAGAAGATTTTTTGATTCTTCTTGTCAAATGGACCATACTAGACGTCTCCTTGCCGAGCGACTCCAATAACCGTCGTTTCGTACCCACCTAACTAACCTCATCAGTGTCTCACCTATGTGCTATCGAATTGTCTATGGACGTCTTTTGAAAGCGGCGGTCACGCTCATTTCCTCAATCTTCATTGGCTCAACTGGCTCTCTTTCTACCCTCGCCTCGCCAGCTGATGGCGTCTACGACACTCCTGAAGCCGCTGCAGCCGACAAGGATTTCGCAATCCAAGGTGAGTACACGGCTCCGAAGCTTGGCATGCAAGTCATCGCCATGGGGAGTGGCGAATTCGATATTGTGCTTTACCAAGGTGGGTTGCCTGGCGCTGGCTGGGACAAAACCCCTCCACAAAAAAACGATGGCGATGCTAGTACTGTTCAAGATCTTGTGAAGAGTCGTGGACTGTCGCGCATCGAACGCAAAAGTCCAACACTGGGGGCCAAGCCGACTGCAAAAGCCATTGTGCTCTTCGATGGCACTCAAGCCTCGCTCGAAAAGCACTGGCAAGCGGGTTCGAAACGAACGGATGACGGCTTGCTCATCCAAGGCACAACTTCGATCGACAAGTTCAAAGATTATACGTTGCACATCGAGTTCCGTACGCCGTTTCAACCTAAGGCGCGTGGACAAGGGCGTGGTAACAGCGGTGTGTACCATCAAGGCCGTTACGAGACCCAGGTGCTCGATTCATTTGGACTGGAAGGAAAGAACAATGAAGCGGGCGGGATTTACACGGTCCGCGATCCAGATCTTAACATGTGCTTTCCACCTCTTACTTGGCAAACCTACGATGTCGATTTTACTACCGCTCGCTTTGACGCACAGGGCAAGAAGACCAGCAATGCAAAAATGACGGTTCGCTTGAATGGCGAAGTGGTTCAACGCGATGTGAAAGTTCCGAACATTACGACCGCAGCGCCGAACAAGGAATCGGCTGAACCAGGTCCGATCTATCTCCAAGACCATGGCAACCCAGTCCGCTATCGCAATATTTGGATCGTGCCTCGTGACGCGGATAAAGATGCGCGTCGGCCCCGCATTCCGGCATTCGAACGATTCTACGCTGCACAAGCTCAATCGGGTGTACCGCTATTGCATGCTGATGCTTATTACACGCTGAATTATTTGCCCTAGGAACACTTTGAGGATTCGACTACGTAGCTGGTTTCGTCAGAAACCGGACGCAAGAGAAAAGTGAGTGGTACTCGCCGGTTTCTTACGAAACCAGCCACCCTATGACGGGACGCATCGTCGCAACACACTCAAAATGTAACCTACTGATCAATTGAAAATAGTGAGAATTTAACATGCGAATTCTAAGTTTTGCATTCGCAATGTGGCTTGCTTTAGCTGGCTTCGCTGATGCTCAAGTGGCCCTACCCGACGCACAGCCATTAACGCTCGAAGGCGACATCGCGGCTCAGTTGGTCGACGGTGTCGATCGGTTTCTGCTGCGCGAGATCGAACAGTCGGTTGCGGGACGAGCAAAGTACTGGCAACGCGATTTGTCTACGCCAGCGGCTTACGATGCTTCGGTAAAGAAGAACCGCGATCGCTTGTCCCACATTATCGGCCTGCGCGATACTCGAGTCGCTTTGGATTCGCTTGAATTCGTAAGTTCTACATCAGCTTCGGATAAAGTTGCCGAAACATCAGCCTATCGCGTACATACAGTGCGTTGGTCGGTGCTCGACGGCTTGCAGGGCGAAGGACTGTTGTTGCAACCCGTCTCTAAACCGCTGGCTCACATTGTTGTCTTACCTGATGCGGATCAAACACCTGAGATGCTATGTGGGCTTGTACCGGGTGTAGCCAAGTCGAGTCAAGTTGCAAGACGTTTGGCGGAAGCGGGTTGTCAGGTGATTGTGCCGGTGCTAATTGATCGCACTTACGCGCCGCGCAACGCTCGTTCGAAGATGACGAATCGCGAGTACATCTACCGAAGCGCCTATGAACTCGGTCGACATGTAATCGGTTACGAAGTGCAAAAGTCACTGGCTTTGGTGGACTGGATCAAGAAGACCCATGGAGCCGAGACCAAGATCGCAATCGTCGGATACGGTGAAGGCGGGATGTTGGCCATGTATGCGGCGGCCATGGATCCACGGATCGATGCGATCTTGGTTAGCGGCTCTTTCGCACCGCGTGAACAGCTTTGGCAAGAACCGATCGATCGCAACGTGTTTGGTTTGCTTGAGCAATTCGGCGGTGCGGAACTAGCGACGTTGGCTGCGCCTCGCAAGTTGCTAATTCAAGCCGCGCAATGGCCATCAGTGAATTTACCGAGCGAAGGAGGTGCACCGGCAGCGCTGACCACGCCGGCTGAAGCGGCTGTGAAGCAAGAGTTCGAAAGAGCTCAGAAGCTGCTCGGCAACGAAGCTAGCCCAACGGAGCTTGCGAAGTCGATGCAATTTTACCCGAGTCCAACCGATGCCCAGCAACTGTTCAGCGAAGAAGCCTTGCAACAACTTGCTTTGTCGATTCAAGTTGTTCAAGCGGATGCGAAATTAGCCGACGGTGAACCGGTGGCTGCTATTCATCAGATCGATGCCGTAGCACGGCAAGCTCGCCAGTTAAAGCAGATGGACGAATTTACGCAGCGCTTGTTGGCCGCTAGCGATCAAGAACGTCGTCAGTTCATTAACATCAACTTGCCGCAATACGATGACAAAGAAGGGAAGAACCGAGTCGATACTAGTTCGCTGGAGGCTTACAACAAATCGATCGAACGCTATCGAGACTATTATCGCGAAGAGGTCATCGGTCGTTTCAATCAATTGCTGATGCCTGCCAACCCACGTTTCCGCAAGACGCATGACGCCGCTACTTGGACGGGCTATGAAGTGATGCTCGATGTCTTTCCCGACGTGTTTGCATACGGAATTTTGTGCGTGCCCAAAGACTTGCCCGCTGGTGAAAAGCGTCCGGTCGTTGTCTGCCAACACGGACTCGAAGGTCGACCGCAAGACATCGTCACCGGCGACAACCCGGCTTATCATGACTTTGCAAGCCGATTGGCGGAACGCGGCTTTATCACTTTCGCTCCGCAGAATCTTTACATTGGCCAAGATCGTTTTCGCACGTTGCAGCGTAAGTCGTATCTGTTGAAAAAGACATTGTTTTCGATCATCGTGCCCCAGCATCAGCAGATTGTGAATTGGTTAGGAACGTTGCCGTTTGTGGATGCCAAGCGAATCGGGTTTTATGGTCTGTCGTATGGCGGGAAGAGTGCGATGCGGATTCCGCCGTTGGTGCCCGAGTATTGTTTGTCGATCTGTTCAGCCGACTTCAACGATTGGGTTTGGAAGAACGCTTCGACGCAATCGAATTACAGTTATGTATGGACCAACGAATACGAGATTTTTGAGTTCGATTTAGGGTCGAAGTTCAACTATGCGGAGATGGCTGCTTTGATTGCCCCGCGTCCGTTTATGGTTGAACGTGGGCACTTTGACGGCGTTGGTCCCGATGATCGCGTGGCCAGTGAGTTTGCTAAAGTGCGGCATTTATATAATGCAAGACTTGGGATTGGTGATCGTTGTGAGATCGAATTTTTCGCTGGTCCGCATACGATCAATGGCATTGGAACGTTTGATTTTCTCCACAAACATTTGAATTTTCCTAAGCCAGTAAAGTAACCATGACTGATCCAGTTCAAGAAAGTCTGATGGCCCGCGTCGACGCACAGCTCACTCATGTTTGGATGGTGCGAGCGTTTTTAAAGCACAGCGATGAACAGACAGATGACGAAGAGTTAGCATCGGTGCATCGCGAGCTTTACGATTACATGCTCGCCCTTGGCCCATCGCTCGATAGTCAAGACGAAGCTAACTATTTAAAATTAGCCAAAAAAAAATTCAGCAAACTGCGCCGCGCTACGGAGCTTTTTACCGAGATTCAACCTGAAGTTTCTGGCCACACGAATTTTAAAATGGCTGCCGCGTCACTGAGATTAGCTGTGGCTGAGATTGGTAAATTGCTTGCGGGTGAAACCGAGTGAATGCGGAATGCAGTAAAGTAGCTGGTTTCGTGAGAAACCGGATGCGGAAGAGAGGTCATTAGCTAAATCCCAGGTAGGATGCCTAGGCTACGAGAGGCCGCGTATGGGTGTGCCGCGGGCGACGACATCTAAGAGGTTGCGGGGCAGGCCGCCGGTTATGCGGACTTGATCGACGTCGAGCAGCGTGTGCATGATGGTGGCAATGAGGTCTTGAATCGTGATGGCGTCGGACGCAGGTGTGCCGCCGTCGCGAGAGGATTGACCGATGACTTGACCGGCCTTCAGACCTCCGCCGTAGAGCATCAGCGGAGCGAGATTGCCCCAGTGATCGCGACCTCCGGCGGCGTTGATAGTCGGTGAACGTCCCATTTCTCCGCAACAGACTAACAGGACCTTGTCGCGGAGTCCGCGAGCTTCGATGTCGTCGATGAAGGCTGCAACCGCATGATCAAACGGAGCTCCTACGTAACCCATTCCTTCACGCATCGTGGCGTTGTTGATATCGGCATGCATGTCCCATACAAAGCTAGTTGTAATGGTTGCAAATCCGCAACCACGCTCACACAGGCGCCGTGCGAGTAACATCAGTTTACCAATCGATGTGCCGTGGTCTGCATAGTGTTTGTGGTTGTTCCACTTCTTGTCAATTCGATCGGGATTGAAATGAGGTCGTGTATCATAGTTAGCGATGACGCGAGGATCTTCTTGCTTGAGATCGAAGGCATCGGAGACTCCGTTCATCAGGGCGTCGAAGGCAAGTTGTTGTAAAGCTTGAGAGCCATCGATCGTCTTGTTGGCTTCGGCAAAGCGTTTCCACGAATCTAAACCCGATAAAAGGACGCGGCGATCGGAGAGTCGATCGTGCGGCAGGTTCAGTTGCATGTCTTGCTGCAAACTTGCTCCGGAGCCGGGAACGAACGGTGCAAATGCACTGCCGAATTCTCCCGAAGATTCAAAGTTACCAAAGCTGCTGATTGCTGGTCCGGCTTCAGGTTCGACGGCGCGGGGGAACAAGGCCACGTTGGTTGGCATTGCGGTCTGCGTTCGAATCGGTCCAGCGACGCGCGAGTACAGTGATCCGAGATTGGCTTTAAGTGTATCTTTGCTCACCACGGGTTTGATATCGTGGTTGCCGTCACCGGTAACAAATGAGCGGACGATGTTAAACAGATGAGCTCGCTGTGCCAGTTTTTGAAAGGTGCTACCGAAGGTGACACCAGGAATGCTGGTGCCAATTTCGCCCGTTGCGCTGCGGATGCTCGACGGCGCGTTCATCTTGGGATCAAAGGTCTCGAATTGTGAAGGACCGCCATGCATGAAGAGAAACACAACGGACTTGTCACGGAGGGGCGATTTTTGATGGGTGCCTAACGCTTGTTTTGCGAGGAATTGGTTTAGTGTAAGACCAGCGAGCCCAAAACCACCGACTCGTAGGAAGTCACGCCGTGAGTCGTTGGTTGATTGCCGCAATGGGTTGTGAAAGCTCAGCATGTTTGACGCTCCGTTCGGAACTGTGTTTCCCGCTAAAATTATTGTAGCCGAAGTTGGACTAACGATGGAATCAACCGAGAGCCGTAGGCGCTGGTTGTGAGCCGACGGCGCTAGCCGCGGGTGAACGAAGCATCGGTCGTGCCTTATTAAGGGCCTGTCAAGTGGACTGATCGTGAACCGACGGCGCTAGTTTTGATGTTGCGCATCTTGGTTTGGTGTGCCACTGGCTTGCCCCACAAAGTCCGGATTTATATCGGACTCGACGGGGCAAGGCCAGTGAAACGGAGCAGTTGACTCTAACCTGCGTTAACGATGCCAACGTCAATTCACTCGCCGTGAAAGTTGTCGAAGTTTGGACGCAAGTTAAATGCAAACCATTCCAATACATGCGTCACCGGGTGGTGGGTTTCTATGTCGTAAGCGCCGCTAAGTGCAGCGTTGATTACTTCGGTGACCATTGTGCAAGGCGCCCACGCATCGGAACGACACGTCTTTATTTGAACCCATACGCTTCGGTACACTGGCAAACCAATGGCACGCCAAACCAAAATTCGCAACATCAAAACTAACGCAGACGGCTCACTGGCCGTAAATGTTTGGCATTGGGGAGTCAGCATTGTGGTGAGTCTACCACTTCGTTCACCCGCGGCTAGCGCCGACGGCTCACTACGGACCGGAACACCGTTGGACGCTATAATCGGGAACTGCGGTCTGATTCGTTCGTTGGTTTGAGGAGATCAAAAATGAAAATAGCGATTTTATGTGCGTTTTTGCAGGCGATGTTGGTGAGTAACTTGATTGCTGATGAAGGTATGTGGTTGTTTAATTCGTTGCCAAAATCGCAGCTGAAAGAAAAACACAAATTCGATGTCGATGAGGCTTGGACGAAACATTTGATGTTGTCGAGCGTCCGTTTCAACTCGGGTGGTTCGGCGTCGTTCATTTCCAGCAACGGGCTGGTCCTGACTAATCACCATGTGGCTTCCGATACGCTTTACAAACTGTCGACGCCTGAGCGGAATATCAATAGCGACGGTTATTATGCAAAGAGTCAAACGGATGAGCTGAAAGCTCCCGACTTGGAATTGAATCAGCTGGTATCGATCGAAGATGTTACCGAACAAGTTAATGCATCGGTGAAAGCAGGCACCGCCGCTGCGGACGCTGCCAAAGCGCGACGAGCGGCGATTGCAGGTATCGAGCAACAGTCGAAAAAAACGACTGGCTTGCGAAGTGACGTGATCACACTCTATGGCGGAGGGCGCTATCACTTGTATCGTTACAAGCAATACACCGATGTGCGTTTGGTTTGGGCTCCAGAAGCCGCAACGGCATTTTTTGGTGGTGACGCGGACAACTTTGAATACCCACGGTTCTGTTTGGATGTGACCATATTCAGGGTTTATGAAAACGACAAACCTGCCAAGATTGAGAACTTTTTGGCGGTCAATCCGAGCGGCGCGACGGACGGGGATTTGATTTTTGTCAGCGGCAATCCTGGGCGCACGCAACGCATTCTCACTCCCGATGCGCTTGCTTTTCAGCGAGACTATCGTATGCCCCGGACCTTGGATCTACTGCGCCGCAAAGAAAATTTGTTGCAGCAGTATGCACTCGGCGGCGCCGAGCAAGCGCGACGTGGTCAAGACGAACTGTTTGGCATTCAGAATTCTCGCAAGGCTTACATGGGTATGCTGGCAGGCCTACAAGATCCCGCCTTTATGACGAACAAGCGTTCACTTGAAAAGAAGATGCAGGAAAAAGCCGGTAACTCAGATGCATGGAAGACGATTGCGGAAGTGCAGCGCGAACGGCTGAAGCTGCAGAATCGAGAAGGGACGTTGCGAAGCCATCTCTATGCTATCGCTGAAGATCTGGTGCTGATGGCGGCTGAAGATAAGAAGCCGAGTGGAGAACGTCTACGCGAGTATGGCGATGCAGGTCGAGAGTCCTTGGAGCAAGAGCTCTACTCACCAGCTCCATTGTACGATGACTTGGAAAGAGTCATGCTGGCTGACGAGCTATCGCGGTTCATGGAGAAACGTGGCGGCGATGATGAGTTGGTGCAAAAAGTTCTTGCAGGTAAGGGGCCACGTGAACGGGCGGCGCAGTTGATTGAAGGTACGACGTTGTTCGAAGTTGACGCTCGCAAGAAGGTAGCTGCTTCGGGGCTGGATGGAATCGCGGCGAGCAAAGATCCATTGATTCAGTTGGCGCGATTGCTTGAACCCGAGTACCGTGCGCTTCGCGAAAGGACTGAAGAACTGGACGAACGTGAACGTCAAGCTTATGCGAAAATCACCGATGTGAAGTTTCAACTGGAAGGCGAATCCACTTATCCCGATGCAACGTTCACACTGCGTTTGGCCTTTGGCTTAGTCAAGGGTTACAAGGAAGATGGAGCCGACGTTCCGGCTCGGACCACGATGGGCGGGGCTTTCGAACATGAGAAGCAGCATGGTTCGAAAGATCCGTGGGTGCTGCCTAAGAGCTGGCATGATGCGAAGAACTCGATCACGAGCACAACGCCTTTTAATTTTGTTTGCACTGCTGACATTATCGGTGGTAACTCGGGATCACCGATTGTCGATCGCAGCGGCAAACTGGTCGGAGTGATCTTTGATGGAAACATTCAAAGCTTGACGGCGGACTTTTATCACAGCGAAGAGCAGGGCAGGGCGGTGGGAGTCCATATCGCTTCGGTGCTTGAAGCTCTCGAAAAGGTATACGGCGCAGCGGATCTGAAGAGTCAGATCGGTAAGTAACGGCACTGTACCGGTTCAATAAAAAAAGCCAGTCGTCCAACATTTTGAACGACTGGCTTTGAGGGTTTTTAAGACACGAAAAGTTCTACTTTTTGGGATTTTTCGCGTTTGGGTTCATAGGCTGCATCTTGATGGAGCCTGGATCCTTAAGCGCTCCTTCATTAAAGTCGGGAGCTTTGCGGGGATCGGGCCCCGAACAGCCGATTGCCAAGATCAAAAAAACAGGTAGTAAGAAAGTACACGTATATTTGTTCAAAACTGAATACTCCAAACTTAGAAGTGGTTAGTTACGAGGATCATTCATTGTGTTATTGTCGGCACCAGCGTTAAGTTTTAGGTAAGTACCATAGTCAATTGTAGCCGGTACGAAAGCTACGCTACCGTCGGCAAATGCTGCCTGAATACCGCCAGTGTGATAGCTGCTGGTTCCCGGCCATTCGCAATTGATACCCCATGCGGTTAGATAGGTCGGTGTGAATGCATGCGGTCCGGCTCGGAACCATCCGGCACCGCCTTTGGCTGAACCATCAGGATTTCTTGTGCGCTGTCCACCACCTTCGTTGCCACCCCATCCGGCATACGCAGTTGCAACGAATGCTGACCGGAAAACGCCTTCACCGTTGTTAGCACGACGTACCCCGCCGCCCATTTTGTTGAATGGACCGCCACCGAACCCGTAGGAGTCGCATTCTGCAACGGCCATGGTATTGGATGTGCCGTCAGTGATATCGCGCATCTTGGTGTAACGATTAACGGTGAATATGCCGGAAAGGTCTCCCGACTTGGTAATAGGATCACCGAAAGTGTTCCAAGGTGCAGAATTACCAACGTCAGCAGTTTCCCACCAGTGGTAACCTTCGCTGCCACCGTAACTGGTTGGTGCAATTTGATGCGCAGCAAACACCTTGTCCAACGACGCATCTGATGGACAGCGGTAGGCTGGAAGGTTCGTCTGTACGATGGGTTGTCCCCAAACACGTATCAGTCGATTGGTCGCATTGTAAAGTGAGGTCTGCTCGATTTGCGGGAGGATAGCTTCCAGCCAAGTATGGTGATAAGCAAGTGTGTAATTTACTTTGGTTGTCCCAGGTCCATACTCAGCCTGTGTTGGAAAGCTCTTGAAGGTGTCGTGGTAATTCTGCAAGGCTAGTCCAATCTGCTTTAGATTGTTCGAACATTGCATCCGCCGAGCTGCTTCGCGGGCTGCTTGAACTGCGGGCAAGAGTAGCCCTACCAAAATTCCGATGATGGCGATTACCACCAACAACTCGACAAGCGTAAACGCCTGCCTTTGACGATACCTCGAAGAACCTAAAAGGACATTCATCACTCGTCTCCAAGAAAAAGAACTGAAACATAACAGGACAAAATTGGACTTCTAAAGAGCTACGCTCAATGCAAGACAGGCATGCAAAGAGAACGGAGCACGGCAAAAGCAGACGCACAAAAAGTGATTGAGGAACGAACGGAAAATAAGTAGGTAAAGTAAGAGGCGCAGGAGGCGCAAAGGCAAGAAAGGCGTTAGCGTACCAGATTTAAAATGCGATTTGGACGATTTTCTGCCACGGCCTTGGATCTTAGTTTAGCTACCCCTTCTTTGTCAACAGAATTGACATCAAATTTCCATTACACTAAAGTAAAGGGAATAATAGCCTCATAAAAGACATCCCCAGCTGGCTTGCTGCCTGTTTTTTACTACCTGCAAGATCATTAGTCTGCCAGTGTCAAAAACCAATCACCTACGAAAGCCTCCCCTAGCTCGACAACCTATTCGCCGCATGGTGTGTGGAATTGTTTTGGCGGCGTTGGCAATTGCTAGCTTTTTAATGGTGTTTTTGCCTTTGCAATCACGCCCGACCACGCCAAAGCCGGAACGCATGCAAGGACGCAGGCTGATTGTGGCGGCTCAAGAGTCGCTCGCGCGTTCTGACTTCGCCACCGCCAAGCAGCTAGCTTTAGAGTCGCTTGAATTCACTAAGTCACCTAATCCGTCGCTCATGCTTGCTGCTGAAGCATCGGCCCAGCTTGGAGAACTAGGTGAATCAGTGAGACTTTGCATGCGCGTCGAGCAGGACGGTAGTGCAGAAGCTATCGCTGCGATGAAGGTGGCAGGCGAACTAAGTTTTAGGCAGGGCAAGCTGCTGGACGCGGAACATTACTTATCGCTATATGTTGGTAATTCTCCCGCAGACAACAGCACTCGCCAGCGATTGATTTACGTACTTGGAATTTCTGGAAGACTCTACGAAGCGATTCCGCATTTATTGTATTTGCTGCAACAGGGTGGAATTACTTACGAGAGTCTCCTGATAGCTGGTAACGCTGAGCGGGTAGTGAATTTCACAGAGGTTCTTCAGAAACTTCAAGTCCAGGAAGAACAGGACGCATTAACTTCGCTTGGTCTTGGACGAGTTTTATTAGCAGCCAAAGACGCTGAAAAAGCCGTAGATCTATTTCAACGTGCAATCAAAAATCAACCTCAATTGATTGAAGCCCATGTAAGGCTTGGCGAAGCACTTGAGGAACTAGCGGACTGGTCTGCGTTAGCGAAATGGCATGAGAACCTCCCTCGCGATGCTGTGTTGCATAGTTGTAACTGGACAGTTCAAGGTCAGTGGGCGGTTCATCAAGGCAAATTAAAAGCGGCGGCAAGGTGCTATTGGGAAGCGATACGGCGAGATCCGAACAATAGGGTTGCGTTGTATCAATTAGGGCAACTTCTGCTTCAACTAGGGGAGCCAGAAAAGGCTCAGCCGTTGTTAGCTCGCCACGAGCTACTTAACAAATTTGTTCGCGTACTTGATCGTCTTTATGGTCAAGCTCCTAACGAATTGGAAGTAGAACTTGCCGCTCAAGTTGCTGAAGAACTGGGGCGGCTATGGGAATCACATGGTTGGTATGCGGTCCTTGAATCAGTAGCGGTGGAGCATTCAAAAACGGAGCGGGACAATGCTGAAAGATATATCACAAACGCTAGATTGAATCGCGTACGTCTACAGCGTATTCTTTCCGCCGATCCATCGGGTACCGCAAATATTACAGTACCCGCTTATCTCAACACGCTGCAGGATTCCGCCAGCTTAACAGCAGCTACGACGGATTTAGCAATGTATGGAGGCAATGCGTTTGCATTTGAGAATAATTTAGTTTCGCTGAACCGACATCCGCTTTTGGAATTGGATCTATCCAGCTATCCTCTTCCTGAGTTCGTCATAGCTGAGATCGCAAGTGTTGCACCGTCGAAAACTGGCAATGCAAGGGCGTCGACAAACTTAACTCAAAAAATCGCATTGATTGACGTTACACGAACGGTTGACATCGATTTTCAGTATTTCTGCAGCCCCAATACAAAGTCGGAAGGTAAGGTCATTTATGAATTCGGTGGAGGAGGCATCGCTGCGATTGATTTTGAAAATGACGGTTGGCCGGACCTGGTATTTACTCAAGGATGTGAGTGGCCTCCAGCTGATCACAAGTCGGAATTGAAACGTTCTTCCTCCTATCAAGACCAATTTTATCGCAATATGGGCGACGGTAAGTTTCGAAATGTGACAATTGAAATTCGGTCGGGCGATCAAGGGTTCGGACAAGGTGTGACAGGCGGCGACTTTGACAGCGACGGTTTTTTTGACCTTTATGTTGCCAACATAGGTTGTAATCGTTTGCTGCGAAACAATGGTGACGGAACCTTCGCCGATGTTACTGAGCTTGGCGGACTCAAGTCCAGCAGTTGGACTACAAGTTGTGTGATGGTGGACTTGAATGGCGATTTGCATCCAGATATCTACGATGTCAATTACTTGGATGGCACCGATATTTTTACACGTATCTGCCGTTGGGCCGGTGGAAGACTGAGGATTTGCGGGCCCGCAACTTTTGGTGCAGCCGATGATCAAATTTGGCTTAACAACGCAGATGGATCGTTTACAGATGTATCCGAAGAGTCGGGGATACTTTTGCCGGAGGGAAATGGGCTGGGGATCGTTGCTGCAGATTTTGACGGGACGGGCAAACTTAGTTTATTTGTCGCAAATGATCAAACCGCAAACTTTCACCTGGTGAATGCCGCCGATAGCAAGAGCCTTGTTCCGCGATTCGAGGATCATGCACTGGTCGATGGGTTAGCATACGATGCCGATGGTACGAGACAAGCTTGCATGGGCGTAGCAGCGGGTGATGCGAACTTGGATGGGCTGATCGATCTATTTGTGACCAACTATTGCAATGAGTCGAACACGCTTTACTGCCAGTCAGCGGACGGTCGATTCCAAGATATAACTCGTCAAACCGGATTGCGAGCGCCAAGCTTGCCAATGTTGGGTTTTGGAACGCAGTTTATCGATATCGAACTGGATGGTTCGCCAGACTTACTTGTGACCAACGGCCATCTGGATGATTTTGCATTTCTGAATCAGGCGTATGAAATGCCACCGCAGTTCTTTAGTAACAAGGGCAATGGCAACTTCCTTGAGGTCGGCGCGGATGACTTGGGAAAATTCTTCCATCGGAAATACCGAGGCCGTAGCATGGCAAGGCTCGACTGGAACCGGGATGGCAAAGAGGATATTGTGATTGGGCATCTCGATTCACCCACCGTTCTACTTTCCAATCAAACAGCTAATGCGGGCAATTATTTAGCGTTTCGATTAATTGGTAAAAATTCTCCCCGCGACCCGGTTGGTACATCGGTTCATGTTACTGTCGGCGAAAAATCTTACACCAAACAATTGACCGCGGGAGATGGTTATCAAGCCTCCAACGAACGCATCCTTGTCTTCGGATTGGGCAGTAACGAGGCCGTTGAATTGGTAGAAATCCGGTGGCCCTCGGGTTTAGTTGAGAAGCACGAGACATTAAAGACAAATACTCGGTGGGTCGTGGTCGAAGGCGAGCACTTCATACTCGAGTAAGACTTATTACACCAGTATCTCATGAATTGCGGTTCCTTCGGACAACTTAATCGGTCGACGATCGTCGGAGATATTTTCTGTACTCGGTGGAACGCCGACAGCGGCGCAGATGGTTGCGAGTAAGTCGGGTGCTCCAACGGGTCGATCGGTGACTTCCATACCGTCATCGCTTGTCTTGCCAACGATTGAACCGCCGACGATTCCACCTCCGCCAAGCACACATGACCAAGCGTTTGGAAAATGATCGCGACCGCCTTGAGGATTGATCTGTGGAGTGCGACCAAACTCGCCCATCCAAACGATGGTTGTAGTATCGAGTAAACCGCTCGCCTTCAGGTCAAGAATCAGTTGGCTCCAGCCTCGATCGAGCCGCTCGCTAAGTCGCTTGACGGTGGCAAAATTGTCTTGGTGACTGTCCCATGAAAGTCCGGCGAGCCCGTCGCTGAGTGAGACTTCAACAACCGGTACACCACGTTCAATGAGCCGTCGCGCCATTAAACATCCTTGACCGAATGGTTCGATGCCGTAACGGCGACGCACTTCGCCGGACTCTTGTTTGAGATCAAAGGCTTCAACAAGATCGCTTTCGGCCAACTTCATCGCTCGGCGATAAACGGTGTCGTGAGTTGAAGCAGCACCGGCTCGACTGGGTGCACCATAGCTCTGTTGAAGTACGTCCCAGAACTGTCTGCGCCGCACCAGTCGTTCGCGTGGCAGTCCGTCGGGTGGCAACAAGTTATCAACTCGCAAGTCGGCAGGTGTGTCGCTAGCAAGACGAGCCGGACCGCCGAGCTGAGTGGGATCGAAAGTCGTTGTGCCTCCAACGGTCAGCGGTTCACGCGAAGCACCTAGAAAGCCCGCGCTGAAAGCGGGTGGGTTGATGAACGAGTTCGGAAGGATGCTCACGTAGCCAGGGATACTTTCATCGACTGAGGCCAGCTCTTTGGC
>JANODD010000269.1:0-10743 GCA_031412515.1 Planctomycetia bacterium
CCTATGGGGGGGGGCCCCCCGTGCTTCTTCTATGGGCGGGGCCCATTCCAACCGCCACCCGCCATTCTAACACTCTGGGCGTGCCACCCCAATGAACTTGGACGACATTACTAACGCGACAACTCCCTTTCGATTTTTAGATTGCAATTGCTCGCATGAAGCCAACTATCCAAAGTCCGCAGAACCAGCAGATCAAGCTGGTCACAAAGTTGCGAGACGCGAGCACACGTCGCGAAACCGGCTGCTTTATCATTGATGGCGCTCAGGAAATTGAGCGTGCGCTTGCTGAAGACTTTCAAATCGATTGCCTGTACTTTTCTGGCGAAGAGACGTCTAAATTTGGCAGTCTGATTGACCGGTTGCAGCCAGATCAAGTGCAACCCGTGTCCTCTGCCGTAATGCGCAAATTGGCTTACGGCGATCGGGATTCGGGGTTGGTGGCGGTTGCAAAGACGCCGACACTGGAACTTGGACGCTTGAAATTTGCAAATAAAAAACCGCTGATTCTTGTACTCGACCAAATCGAGAAACCGGGCAATCTTGGGGCATGCTTGCGATCGGCGGCGGCAACTGGTGCGGACGCGGTGGTTTTGACCAATCCAGTTTGCGACGTTTTTAACCCGAACGCCATTCGCGCTAGTCGTGGCTGCTTGTTTAGTGTCCCACTGGCCGTAGCGACATGCGATGAGGTGATGCAGTTGTGTGTTCAGTTAAAGATTCCGGTTTACACAGCCCGCGTTGATGGCGAGAGCGACTTTTGGAAAGCCGATTTTCGCTGTGGTGGGGCAATCGTTCTTGGCAATGAAGCAGCGGGGTTGCAAGAGAGCTGGAATTCTGCACGTTGCAAGTCGATCGTGATCCCAATGTGTGACGATACAGACAGCTTAAACGTTTCAGTCAGTGCAGCGGTAACTCTATATGAGGCGGTCAGGCAAAGGCGAGGCCAGTGAGTGTCGCACAATTGTCCCAATTGTGGCCACATACTGCTGCACAATTGTCTCAATTGTGACTAGAAACTGTCGCATGAATTGTAGCTGATGTCTCAAGTGTGCCTTGAAAAACCAGAACAATTGAGACAATTGTCCGACACTCAAAGTTTGACCGCTCGCTATATTGCGTGTAGATTTCTGCTACGGAGCGTCTCAATGAGCCTTACTTACTTCAAGCGTTATCGGATGGAATTGCGGTTAGACCGCGTCCCTTTGGACCATATTGTTGTGCCCGAAGCGTTCGCGATGTTGCCGTGGTCGCCTGGCCTTATGAATCATCATGCAGCGGTCAAGTTTGCGAGTTTTAATCGCGAAATTGACACGCATGTATTTCCGTGCTTGGGCGAAAAAGATGGTTGCAAACACCTGATGCGTGAGATCGTTAATCGAGAGAACTTTGTGGCTGAATCAACTTGGCTCGCTGTTCGACAAAATCAGTTCAACGAAGATCTTCAAGCATGCGGAACGGTGCAAGGGTTGTTGTCTTCGAAGCGAGAGGGAGCGATTCAAAATTTGGGAGTTCACCCAGATTGTCGGAATATGGGAATTGGCAAGACACTGTTATTACATGCGCTTAGGGGATTTCGCGAAGCTGGGTGTATGTTCGCGAACTTAGAAGTGACGGTTCAAAACACAGCTGCTATTCGACTTTATGAACGCTACGGATTTCAAAAAGTGGAAACGCTCTTCAAAGTATCCGAAGTTCAATACGCGTAAAGCAAGTTAGTAATGTAGCTGGTTTCGTGAGAAACCGGATGCGGAAGATTGCTCACTGGCGCGTCCCGGTTTCTCGCGAAACCAGTTGCATTTGCCCTCATAAAATGCTTCACTGTGTACTGGTTACTCTGAACCCGTATCGACATCTAGCGGTGAATTGTCGGTAGGTTCTTCAATCTCGCGGATCAATTCACTGATTTCGCTCTGAAGTACCAAGAAACTTTGCCAAGCTTTCGCGTCCAAGACAACCTTGCGAGTGTCTTCTTGCTCTACTGCACTTTCGAGCAGGCCGCGCATTCCACCATGCAAGTGATCGAGCAGTTCGCGAAGTTCAGCAGCTTGACCAGGTGATAGGCCGCGCGGAATAGCAATTTCGTGATGTGAACTGCTGACCGATCGCGAAGCGACTAAGCCAGTGCTGTACTCGATATCCAGCGATTCAACGTCGCCTTTATCTCCATGAAAGACATCGCTGCGAACGCTAGTTGTGGGATTATCGCTATACCATTCCGCTATCTGTTCTCGGGTACCAACCAGCAGTACGCTGCGCCCGATGGCAATGGTATCTCCGTAGCGCAAGATCTTTAAGTTGCAGGGATGGCCGTTGACCCGAGTGCCATTTGTACTTTCAAGATCCGTAACAACAAGTCTTCCGTCGTCTTCTTGAATTTTGACGTGAAAGCGGCTGACTCGCTCGTCATTCAGTTGAATTGTATTCCCCTCTTCACGACCGATGGTCATTGGGGTTTTCAATTCGCGGAAGATGCGGCCTCGATCCGCTCCAGAAATTACTCGCAACGTAAGCTTGTGCATCGTGATGTAGATCCTGTAGCTTGCAAGGCGATAAGGGAAATTCAGGAGGTGGTCGGAGCCACTCATTATTCTTACATTGTGAAACAAACCCAAGCGAATGGCAACTGCTAAGTTTTTTCTATCCGATTTAGAGCTGAACGGAGGCTGCTGATTCACTTCCAAAGGAGTAGCTGGTTTCGTGATAAACCGGAACGCATGGGTGAGCTTTCTTCTGCATCCGGTTTCACACGAAACCAGCTACCCCTTTTGAACTTGCTGCACTTCTACCGGCCATCTTTGAGACGGTCGCCGAGGAAGCGATCGAGTTCCGGAATGTCATAAATTCGTTGGGCGGTTTGTTCAACGTCATATTCTACCCGCCGAAAGGTGATGTTGGGCTCCTCCAGAATGACGTAGCAGCTTCGCCAGTCACCATCTCGCGGCTGGCCAACTGAACCGACGTTGACCATGGTTTTGTCATCGGTTAAGCGATAACGATAACTGATTTCGTCGGGTCGCAGGAACTTCATTTCAGAGGTAAAAACGCCCGGAACGTGAGTGTGCCCCTGGAAACAGGTTCGCTGGATCATCGAAAACAGTTTCTCCATTTTGCGACGATTGTATACATCCTCAGGGAATACGTATTCGTTGATTGGGTTTCGAACCGATCCGTGGACGAACATCACTTGGCCTTCGCGTCGAGTCCGAGGAAGATGAGCCAAAAACTCAAGGCGACGGAAGCAATTTTCCGGAGTGTCACCAGCTTCCATTTGGTGCCTTGTCCAAAGGATGGCTTGTTCGGCGGCGTTGCTGAACCCTTCGGGGTCGAACAGGGCGGCAAGGTCATGATTGCCGAGAATGCAAGCATCAAATCCTGTAACTATGTCGAGGCAAGCTTGTGGGTCAGGGCCATAGCCGATGATGTCACCTAAGCAGACAATTTGCTCGCATTCTTGCTGCTTGATATCAGCCAGCACGCTTTGCAAAGCCTGGAGGTTGCCGTGTATGTCGCTTAATATTGCCCGTCGCACCAATCTACTCCACCGTTTTCTAGGAGGCGGGACGAACCCGCAGAATGAATTGTCGTGGTGCTCGGCCGCTTCGTATGTACTATCTGCCGCTCCGCAGTCGATCCCCTAGCATGTTATCAATATCGGGGATCGCATATATCTTCTTGATCGTCGCCTCAAAGTCGTAATCTAGACGACGGAATTCGATTTCCGATTTTTTGTCGTCCATGATCACGTAACAGGCTCGACGGTCTTCATCGCGCGGTTGGCCCACTGAGCCAACGTTGATCATCAGCTTCTCGCCCTCTAGACCAAAGTGATAATTGCAGTCGTCAGGGGTAATGAACTCCGCATCCATGGTGAATACGCCCGGCATGTGCGTATGTCCTTGAAAGCAAAGTGAACTGACTTTGTCGAACAGCATCTTCAGACGGCTGGAGTCATAAACGGTTTCCGGAAACACATACTCGTTCGTTGTGTCGCGAGGAGAACCGTGAACATACATGATGTCGTCTTCACGATGGGCCTTGGGTAACTCGCTTAGAAAGTCCCAGCGCCGATTAATGCCCGAGGGACCACCAGGACCTCGATCCAATTCGTCTCGTGTCCAGTAAATTGCTCTCAAAGCAACTGGATTAAACGAGTCGGGATCAAACAGAGCTGCTTGATCGTGGTTGCCAAGAATCGTAAATGCACATTTGTGCATGACTAAGTCCAGGCACTCGCAAGGATTGGGGCCATAGCCTACGACATCCCCTAGACAGACGATGCGATCGACCTTCTGCTCTCGAATGTCGGCGAGTACGGCGGTCAACGCTTCTAAGTTGCCGTGAATATCACTGATCAATGCTTGCCGCACAAAACCTCTCCGCCGGAGCTATTTCCACAATTATTTAACGCAAATACCTTGGGCTACCATCCGCTGATAAAGGTGCGGATATTGTAAGTTGCACTGTTGGCAACTTACAAGGACGTAAGCCAACTCAAACTTGCCCACTAAGGGAGTTTCGTCGCTTTTCCATTGAATCTTCCCACGATTTAGAAATTGTAGCTCATTGATGACAAATCTGGCGATCGAATGCTCCGGAACGGCAGGAAGTGTTGCCCTATTCGACGGGGAAACCCCTATCCGTCACTTGGATTTGGATACCAATTTCAGTAGTGTGCGGACGCTTGCATGTGGAATCGAGCAAGTATTGCATGGTCAGAACAAACCCGAATTTATTTCCGTAACGAATGGTCCAGGTTCTTTTACTGGTTTGCGAGTTGGTTTGACGACCGCAAAAATGCTTGCGATGGCTTGGAAGGTTCCGGTTGTGCCGGTTGATACCCTCCAGGCGATTGCCTTGCGGGCACATGCCGCGTTCCCCCAGTCTCAGGCGCCAATTATTGCGATTATCAATGCCTATCGCGGCCAAGTCTTCGCAACTGCGGTTCGTTTCGGTGAGCCTGGGGAGTTGACTGTACTGCGCGCTTCCTGCGTGTTCGATTTGGAGGCATGGCAAGCGAGGCCGATCCAAGTACTGGATATTGCAGGTAATATATCCGAGGTACTGGTGTCGGGACCTGGCCTAAAAAATTATCCGTTGGCAAATGAAACGAGCGATGGGGTGGCATTTCGAACCGCACCACCAGAAATTTGGAATCCGACAGCGACTGAGGTCGCTCGACTTGGACAACTGGGGTTGGAAGCGGGTTTAGCCCTGGATGCATTAACGCTAGAGCCTAACTACATTCGCGCAAGCGCTGCCGAAGAAAAATCGAAGGGCTAAAGCCCGTTAAAAACCTGGATTTCGGCTAACTGCTTACCTGAGAAATCAAATATTTAGGGGAGTGTTTTTTTTGATTCAGCCGGTTTCTCACGAAACCAGCTACATGCCGCAGCGGGAGTTCTATGCGACGCTTGCGAGGGCTGTAATTTTCTGGGAAACTTTCAGCAATTAGTCGCAAGAACTCACGCGACCGCAATCTCCCCCCAGCCCCGAAGCTTGCTCCATGGAAGAAGTTCCTTTCGACGACCGACGCGTTCCTAAAGCGGAAATTGATTGGGATCGCTCGTGCTGGTGGTTCTATCCAGTCAGCCGCGCATTACACCCAGCGGTGAGGATCTCTTCATTGGCAGTGGCGCTCGCGGCAATTTTGGTAGCTAATGGAGGATGGAAGCTGGGACTTTTTCTCTTCGGACAAGAGGTCGAACCAATCGTCAGCCCGCTGGGGCGATCGTTAGGGCTGTTCGAGTCTCACTTAAGTCTTTGGTTTGAATGTTTGACAAGCATTTTGGCGGCGGCGCTACGCCCGGTAGACTTTCGAGGATTTGCTTTTTGGACGTTTGAGATCCTTTGGACCTCTCTAACTTTGGCCATTTTTGGCGGAGTCTTAGCGCGGCGAGCCATGATTGAACTTGGCCAGCGAACCGTGGCACCTTGGTTTCATACGATCCAACTTGTGATATCGCGTTGCCAAAGCTACCTGTGGGCTTCGGGAATGAATCTAGTTGGGATAGGGGCGCTGTTAATTTTGCCTGTAGTTTTTGGGTTCATCAGCCGGTTCGGCAGTGGTGGAGCGTACATCGGCGGGGCATTGTTAATCCTGTTTTTCCCATTGGCTTTTGGAGTCGGACGATTTGTGCTGAGCCTAACGATTTGCTTTCCACTCAGCGTCTGTGCGATCGGTGCTGAAAAGAAAGCCGACGCATTTGAAGGCTTTAGTCGTTCGAATGCCTACTTTTTTCAGCGACCCGTCGTGGCAGCTTTGTGCACGGCTCTGCTGCTTATCTGCGGCTATGTGGGGGAATTATTGGTAGCTGGCGTTTTGAATTCCGGTTGGTCTATGGCTCGCAATTCGTATTTGTCCAGCGGAGGAATGAGCCAACCGGCTGCGGCGACGTTTGTGGCAAGCGGCAACTGGTTAGCTGAATCGCTGATTGCTGCGTTTTGGTTCAGTTATTTTTGGTCAGCCAGCGGCGCACTTTATTTGATTCTGCGGCGCAGCGTCGATAACACTGAACTGAGCGAGATCGACTTAGCCGAACAAGCCGCTGCTCAGGAACTACCCGAGATTCCACCCGCTCCGAAAGTTGAAGAAACGAAAGCAGAAGAAAAGCCCTCAGTAGAGTAGTTGGGCAAGAAATTGCTGGGCAAAAAGCAAAATCTTACAAATTTATATTGCAGTGGCGTTGTTTACTTAAGCAATTGGAGCGTATCACTGATTGGATTGCGAAGTCCCACGCCGTATTATTTTTTGCCCAAACATTTTTTTGCCCTTTGTCGCATGGCGCAAAAAAATCGTCACCAAGCAAAGCTCAATGACGACTTGATTTTTTTGTGACAAGCGCAGTCTATTAGCCTTCCGCGGCAGGGGTGCTGATGCGGGGCATGGACTCGATGGCTTTGTCGATCAATCCATAAGTCACGCCTTCTTCGGCGGACATGAAGCAATCACGATCCGTGTCGGCTTCGATTTGACTCAGCGTCTGGCCGGTGTGTTTTAGCAAGATCTCGTTCAGCTTTTGCTTGATGCGTTTGAACTCTTTGAAGTGAATGGAAATCTCTTCAGCAGTTCCCTGCATGCCAGCAAGTGGTTGGTGGATCATGATGCGAGCGTTGGGGAGTGCAAATCGCTTGTTCTTGGCACCGGCGGCCAGAAGCACTGCGCCCATCGATGCAGCTTGACCGATGCAATAAGTTGCGACATCGCAAGATACAAATTGCATTGTGTCGTAAATCGCCAAACCGGCACTGACGCTACCGCCTGGCGAATTGATGTACAGGTGAATGTCTGCTTTCGGGTCATCCGACTGTAGGAAGAGCATTTGAGCGACCAAAGCATTAGCGACTTCATCATCGACTTGGGAACCCAAGAAGATGATGCGATCCTTGAGCAAACGACTGTAGATGTCGTAGACTCGTTCCTCGCGACCGCTTTTCTCGATAACGTACGGAATCATTGGCATAGTTGTAGTTCAACTCCGAGCTAATATGTGTGTGTGTTGTGTGAGCTTGATTGTTGGCCCGCGTCAAGTCTTTTCAAATTAAGATTTGTCTTCGGGGTCAACAGGGGTTTTCATGAGAATCTCATCCACCAAGCCGTAATCCTTGGCCGCCTGAGCGGTTAGGAAGAAGTCGCGGTCGGAGTCTTTGGCAATCTGCTCCATACCTTTACCGGTATGTGTTGCAAGAATGCCATTCAACAAATCTCGGTAACGCAGGATCTCGATTGCTTGAATCTCGATGTCCGAGATTTGACCGGACACGCCACCCGCTGGCTGGTGAACCATCACGCGACTGTGCGGCAAGCAATAGCGTTTGCCCTTCGTTCCACCGGCGAGCAAAATCGCTGCACCGCTTGCAGCCTGGCCGACACAGTAGGTCGCAACAGGGCAAGAAAGAATCTGCATTGTGTCATAAATGGCAAGCGTCGCGATGACTTCGCCGCCGGGACTGTTGATGTAAAAGTGGATATCTTTGCGGCGGTTTTCGCTTTGAAGATAAAGCAGTTTCATCACAACATCGTTGGCATTGCCGGTGTGGATATCGCCCTGCAAAAAGACGATTCGGTTCTCAAGTAGCAAATCGCCAAGCGTCAGTTGTCGCTGACGTTGGTAGCTTTGGTAAGCGTGAGAATTGGTAAGCGAATAATTCTGGTAATCGGAATTCAACGTACACTCCCTTTCGGCTAGATGCCTTCGTGATCTCAATCAGAAATGCGTATCAGTTGGTACACCACAATGTTGGCCCTTTGCCACGTTTTGGCAAGAGCACGTTTGTCTTTTTAGATAAGCTAGGTGAAGGTGGGAAAAGAAAAAACCGGGCGGCTAAAGATTTAGCGGCCCGGTTTGTAGTCTCAAGTTTGATGTACAGCAATACGGCTATTGCATGTTATTCTTGCATCTGTGCAGGTCCAGCGCCCTTAGGCCCGTCCGGCAGCTTGGGTGTGCCCGGCAAAGTTTCCGGTTCGTTGTTGAATTTCGCATCTGGGATGTCGACCATTTCGCCAGCGATCAAGAAGTCGACGTTGCTGGCTGGTGAGCGATCCATCAGGAATTCTTCGTCTGGAACTGCGGTCACGTTGGCAGCTTCGGTGATCTTGTCGATAACCTGACGTTCAATGATCTGATTGCGGATTGCGTCCATTTGGCCAGATTTTTCGAGCTTTGCGCGGACGCGTCGTGGCGACGTATCGCTTTGCTCGGCGATCAGTTCAATTTCCTCATCGTAATCAGTCGCCGTTGGTTCAACCTTCAAGTCTTCGGCAATTTTCTCAAGCACAAAGTGCTCACGCAATGCACGAATCGTGGACTCGCGAGCATTTAATCTGGATGCGTTCAGGTAGCCGGACACTTGTTCAGGACTGAAGCTGTTGCGTTGCAATTCAAGCTGCAAACGTTGCAGTTCGCGCTGAGTTTGTCTGCGGATCAGCGATTCTGGCATTTCCCAGTTGGCACCACGGGTCAACTGGTCAACGACTTGTTTGCGAACCGCTTGTTGCTGATGGTATTTGAATTGGCGTTCGAGTTCAGTGCGAACAAATGTCCGCAATTCATCGACGCTTTCGAAGCCGAGGTCATCCAGCTGCTTGGCAGAAATGTCGCTGACTTCAATTCGGCGGATTTCGTGCAGTTCGATTTCAGCTTCGACATCCTTACCGCGATAATCTTCGTTTGCCGCGGTATCCGAAATCTTGACCGTGGTGGTGATCTTGTCACCTTCTTTTTTGCCGACAATCAATTTGTCAAAGTCGCTGATGACCGCGTCGCCGAAGGTCAAGTTCTTGCGAACAACCACGCTTTCTTCATCGAGTTGGCTGAGTTTCTTGCCATCGACGGTGAAAGTTGCATTGAGCGTAACAGTATCGCCAACCTTCGCTTCGCCTTCGATCGGTTCACCGGTCATAAAGCGAGTCAGTGTGCGTGCCAAGTGGTTGTCGACGTGCTCTTCAGTCAAGTCGCAAGCAGGTCGTGTGAGGCTAAGGCCTTCCCACTTTGGTGTTTCAAAATCAGGACGGACTTCGATCTTGAACTCGTAACGGAAGTCACCTTCGGGAGGTAATACGATAGCGTTGTAATCGAAATCAGGTTCGCTGATCGCAGAAAAGTGGCCTGCATCGGTCACTAACTGAAGACTGTCCATGACGAGCGAACTTTTGACTTGCTCAGCCACTTGGTCTTTAAATTGCGATTCGACCAATTTGCGAGGAGCTTTTCCGTTTCGGAATCCAGGCAATTGAGCTTTCGGGACGATATCGTTGAACGCTTCTTTGCGATAACGATCTACCTCAGAGCGAGGAATCGTGATCACAACGTGACGCTCACAAGCCGAAGGTGAGTCAACTTTTACGTCGAAGTCAAGCTTTTTCTTTTCTTCGGGCAGTGCGTCGTTAACTTCGTCGTTTTCAATGTCGGTCGTTGCCATCGCCATTGGGCTCCGGTTCATCCTGAGAAAAATTAAATAAAAGGGAACGCGACCAAGCCGCTAGATGTCCCTCTTGCCTGCCGCCAACAGGTCGTGGCCATCTAAGCAACGATTTGGCCGGCATGCCGTAAACTTAAGTACATTAAAATAAAAAAGGGCAAATCGGCCTAGAGCGGGTGATGGGATTCGAACCCACGACAACAACGTTGGCAACGTTGTGCTCTACCAACTGAGCTACACCCGCAAGGTGCGCCAAGGCCGATTTGCCCTAATTTTCATTGATTTTTCCGACCGCGCAGTTCACTTTACGTGTACCGCAAGTCACTTTACGTGTACCGCAGGTCTTGTTTCGGCACTCAATCTGAGATCGATTTTGTGTTCACCGTCCCCTAATGCATGTCGACAGGCAAAGATTATATGCTTCGGCGTAGTCGTTGCAATAGATGATCTGAGTTCCTTACATTTCAATAGCACGTTATTATCGCTAGCACGATTGCAGCACAGTATCTTGCGTCGCAAAAATTGCAAATAGTGAATTTTGGAAAGGAAAGTGCCAGTGATCAGTTCAGCCGAAACGCGGATCCCGCATGAATCTCAGCCAAAAGTACTGCGCGAAGCAGCCCGCAGTTGGCGAAAAAATGCACAGCGCTTCGGCACAATCTGCATTTTCTGGCTGGTTCTTGCGATTCCTAAAGTGTGGGCTGGCTTGGTTCCCAGCGACGTTGTGGTGGTCGTCAACGGTGACTCCATCGACTCGCGGACCTTGGCCAATTTCTATATTTCGTTGCGAAATATTCCTGCCGCCAACGTAGTGGTGCTCGACAA
>JANODD010000270.1:0-45514 GCA_031412515.1 Planctomycetia bacterium
CGAAAAACCGGTCATCCACTGCGGCTAGCTTCTGAGAACATTTGTTCGTCCTTAGTCGTCCAGCAACTGACAGGCAGCGATTCTTAACTCCCCGTCTAGCTTCACCACAGCAAAGCCGATGTAGAACGCATAGTCCGCGTCGGTGTCGGCTTCCTCGTCCGGCACATACTCAACTTCCATCCAGTTTTGGAACTGGTCATCGGTAACATAAGCAGGCAGATGCGGGGAATAGGGTCGCCGCAGGTCCTCGGCCATCAGGTCACTACCCTCGGCAGGCAAACACGCTGTGGGCCATCCCCAGTGTTCGCAAGCCACATCGAACTCAGCCGCGAAGTCTGAGACCGTCTTGCCCGCTTGCTCAACGGGCAAGAGCATCGCGAAGGCTGCTTCGAAGTTGCGAGTGAAGATTGCTTGCGCAAAACAGTCCGCGAGCAATTGATTTTCTAACGGTACAACCTTTTGTTTTTGTTGCTCCTCCGCTTTGTTGTATTCGTCCACTAACGACTTAATCGTCACGCGTTGTGGCTCGTAATCCATGTCGTCAACTTGGACGGCCCCAAGACTCGCAAGTATCTCCGCAATCTTCGGAATAGTTTTGGCTTCGTCCATCAAATTGAAAATCGCGTAGCGCATGCCGACTCCATGCAACTTGCTCAGACGCGTCGTCAAAACCTGAATCGTTTCTTCACATTGCGACGCTGTGCCAAGAGCCGCAATCTTGACAGCGAGTCGCACAGCATGCGTCTTGTCGGGAGTGTGCTCTGGAGTCTGGTTGTCATCCAGCAGTTCCCAAGCGGCAGAGAGAGCCTCTGGGCCCAGGTAGCTGAGTATTTCCATGATGGCCATCTGCCATGCGATCAATGCATGCAGACCATCTGCCGGTGGCCGGCGCAATATCGTGGCCGCCTCTGTCTGCGAAGTTTTGCGAAGGAATTGGAAAACTTCTGAGACCTTTCCGGGGCCTATCTCGGCGGCAACGCTTTGGGCTCGCTCGCGAAACTTGTCTGGATTGTTTGCTAGAGCAGCGGCGCTGGCGATGAGCTGGGCAATAGGATCAAGTGGCTGCTGCTTGGGTGCCGCTGGCCGGTTCTTCAGCGCTCGTTGTTCATCGAAGACGGTAATGTACGTCCCGACCGTATCTCCGGATGAACCGGCTTGGACGTGTGCCAGTGGTCGGAGAAGGTCTACCAGCTTGTTGCCTCCCCATCGCGGAATCAATTTAAAGACATGATCCACCACTCCGTTGCGTGCGCCAGGCAGATGCTCTTCAATACTTCGCAGAATCGCCTCGCACTCAACGCCTTGCTGTGCAAGTCGCAACAGCCGAATGAGTACGACATATTTATCGTGCGAATCTTGCTGCCACAACTCTAGCAGGCCCGGCACTCCGGCGGCTTGCATTTGGCACAGCACTTCGGCGAGCGCTTCATACCAACAACCCGGCCATTCACCGCGCAGTTCCGGAGCCCCGGCCGCTTTAAAGGATACGGTTGGAGCCCAACGCTGCGATAACTTCGCGGCTTCAGCGGGTGACACGACAGCGGCGACCGCGGCAGCTTCCGCCATCATGTCCGAAGTGCCTTTAGTGGCCACACTGATTGCCACCGATGCAATTAACTTGTCGAGCTTCGTAGCCATGAACGATCGGTTCCAACATGATTCAAAAGGAAGCAGCGGGATGCATTATGATCAAGAAAGCGGTTTCTGTTGACCACCCAGGCCATATCCGCGCGGAATGAACCGGCACAGAAAAATGCCTACGAAGTATAGCAACGTCAAAGGAATAAACATCGCCAGCATATTCGTCGCATCAGGCGTCGGGGTAAGAAGCATCGACGCTAAGGCGACTCCAAGCAAAGCGACTCTCCAGTTGTTCATGTAGGTCTCAAGGGCAACAATACCGAAGCGATTCAGTGCCAGCATCACGACCGGTAATTGAAATGCGATTCCAAATGCGAGTGGCACCATCAGCACAAATGACATGCTATCGCGAAGCCTTGGTTCGAAATCAACGTCCAAACTATCGCTAGTTGCCATCAACACACTGACCACCAATCGCAAAGTCACAAAGAACGCCAGCCCTACGCCAGCAATGAAAAGCGATAGGCTGATGGGCAAGAACATATAGACACTTCGGCGCTCATGCGGATACAAGCCAGCCGCGAGAATCGTCCACAGGTGCCAAAACACGGCTGGCGAAGATATTACTGCACCCACCAGAAGACTCGCCTTGAAGTAGACCATAAAGCTCTCCGTTAAATCAAAGCTCTTCAGGCGCGTAGCGATCGGTCGCATTTGGATCTGTTGCTTGAGCTGCGTTAACGGCTCGGCCGAGAGCGTGTGCATCATGCGGTCCGTCAACGTGCCTTCTGCGAATGCATCGATGTTTAGTTGGTTTATATCTCCGGAACTCATGACAAAGACTTGCTCCGGAATCATACCGTGCTTGGTCATCCATGCCGTGAGCTTCGCAGGTGGTTCATCGTGGTTCACAGAGCGGTACGCATCAGTGACTTTCCTGACTTGCAGATTTCTAAGCTCATCTTGAAAAGGTTGGGATACATACTTGATCACATCCGCGGCAAAGTAGACGCCAATCACCGTTCCAATCGCTAGCCACAGACTCGCCTTGACGAGTGCGGCACGGAGTTCCTCAAGATGAGCGCCGAAAGACATGGTGCTTTGATCGAACAAGTCAGCGCGTGGAAAAAGTTTCGGTTTGTACATGCCAGAGCCTCTCCAATAGTTATTTGAACTAGGGAAAGCTCGGCGAAAGCATTCCGTCGACTCGTAGTCACGAAATGAACCGAACTGATATTCGTCAGCGTTGTGGCCAAATTGCCAAACGCACTTAGAAATTACCTTCCCGCCGATTGGTTTGCAAGTCGAATCTCGACGCGAGTTTCGGGGCTAAAGTCGAGTTTCGCTGTCGAATTCCAGAAAAATCCGCCAATATTCCCTTTTTTGTATTGCTCACCCTGTAAACACGCGATATATAATACGCGACATGTAATTCGTGCTTTAGTTGTCCTGTTAGGGGTTAGTTCATGGTTCACCATTTTATGCAAAGAAGGCCTTCCACCCACTTAGAAGAGCCGCGAGCGTTGGAGCTCGGTGCGGCCTGCGAAAGCAAACCTCTCAATCGCAGGAATGTTTTAATGGCAGGCTTGGCACTTTCGACCAGTGGTTTGCTCGCGGCCAATCGCTGTGAGGGGGCTGAAGAAGGGCTTCCCAAGGATGCCTCGCCAACGGACGCATTATCGTATCTCTACCTTGGGAACGAGCGTTTTGCCAAGGGCGAACCGTTAGCCAGGCATCGAGATATTAAACGCGTCCGAGCAGTTGCGAAAGAACAAAAGCCGTTTGCGGCTTTTCTGGGCTGTGCGGACTCGCGTGTGCCGATCGAAATCGTGTTCGATCAGGGGTTTGGTGATCTTTTCGTGACCCGCATCGCCGGCAATATCGCTTCGAGTGAAAATGTCGGCAGTCTTGAGTTCGGCACTTTGGTACTTGGAGCCAAAGTTCTCTTTGTGTTAGGTCATTCCAATTGCGGAGCGGTCGCGGCAACAATCAAAGCCGATGAAGTGCCGGGCCAGATCAGTGGACTCTTTCAGCATATTCGTCCAGCTGCGAAGGAAGCCAAAGGCGATATAGCCAAGGCAGTGGAAGTCAACGTGCGAAACCAAGCAATGATTCTCGCGGAATCCTCACCGGTGATCGCCAAACTCGTTCGCGAGAAAAAGGTGATCATTGCTGGCGGCGTTTATGATCTGAGTACTGGCAAGGTTGCTCGAGTAGAGTTTCCGCAACTTGGAGGCTAAATAAAGCATGACGCTCTTACAAATGTTTCAGTCCAACATCTGTTCACCGATGGTGTTGGCGTTTGCTTTCGGAGTTGTCTGCCGCTTGATCAAGAGCGAAATGGCTATTCCACGTGATCTTTACACATCGCTTTCCATTTACCTTTTGTTTGCCTTGGGGCTTAAAGGCGGCGTCGAGCTATCTCATAGCCAGTGGCAAGAACTTTTGTTACCAGCGGTGGTGACGATCACCCTCGGTTGCATTACACCCATCAGTTCCTTCCTGACGCTGCGCTATCTGGGGCGATTTTCGATCGCCGATGCAGCCGGCATTGCGGCCCACTATGGCTCTGTTTCGGCAGTGACTTTTATTGCCGCCGAGAAATTTGTGTTCGCCAATTTGGGAGAAAAGTCTGTCGCTCCTTTCATGCCGACGCTATTAACTCTCCTGGAAATTCCAGGAATTCAAATCGCTTTAGCTATCGGTGTTTTAGGACTCGCAAAGTCAAAGCGAGTGAAAGATCAAGCCGCTGGGTCACCTTTACATGATGCCAGCAGCCCTTCGCTGGGAGCAGTTTGGCATGAATTGCTGACCGCCCGCTCGATGGTCTTGCTTGTCGGCGGTATGGTTATCGGCGTCATTATAGGATATGAGGGCTACGCTCCGGTGAAACCATTTTTCGACAAAGGAGAATGGATGTTTAAAGGCGCATTGACGCTGTTCCTACTTGAGATGGGCTTGGTCGCTGGATCACGGTTGTCCGATCTGAAGCATACCGGAGCTTTTCTGATCGCTTTCGGAATAGCAGCGCCGATCGTGCATGGAGCAGTGGGCGTCTATCTGGGATCCTTAGCAGGACTAGACGCGGGAAGTTGCACCGTCTTGGGGACCATGGCAGCCAGCGCCAGCTACATCGCCGCACCACCTGCGGTGAGAATGACACTCCCGGAAGCAAATCCGACATTTTACTTAACTGCCGCTCTTGCGATTACGTTTCCCTTTAACTTGCTTGTTGGAATTCCCCTGTACTTTCGCATGGCTTTAGCCATAACGGGACTTGAAACTCCATGAATACCCATACGCTAACGTTATTGACGATTGTGGCTGAGACGCTATTGAAAGATCGTTTGATACATGAGATTCGCCAGGCTGGAGCCAACGGGTTCACGCTGACCGAAGTATCGGGCGAAGGTTCTCGTCAACGGCGCGTCAGTGAGATTCTCGGAGACAATATCAAGATTGAAATCATCACCAAACCGGAAACGGCAGATAAAATCTTGACCGTTCTTCAGCAGGATTTCTTCTCTCGCTATGCCGTCGTCGGCTACTTGAGCGAAGTCCAAGTTGTGCGCGAAGACAAGTATACGTGAATCTCACATGCACCCTTTCAGGCAACGCTGTGAAGCATTTTTTTAGTAAGGTAGCTGGTTTCGTGAGAAACCGGATGCATCAGAAAGGTCACTAATGCTTTGTTACAGCTAAGAATTCGGGTTCTTTCCACAGCGAAAGTCGTCGAGACTTTCGGAGATTTACAAGCCAGGCCGAAACTCTTGACGAGTTTCGCTACCCTAACATCTTAAAGGACGCACTGGGCTTCACAGTATGCATACCGAAGGTGTTTTCGTGGTGTTCTGTGATGCCCATGTAAGCCGTATTCATGATTCAATTGAATTGGGCGTATGGCAAGCTTCCGCGTCTCGCGCCGGCGGTGAAGTTATTTCGGAATATGGGTTTGGTTAGTTGACATGGATATGCCGCAAAAAACCGAATGGTGGCACCGTGGGGAGCACGCTTAGATACTGAAAATACTCAATACTTAATACTTAAAGTACTTCAACACCCTGTTGTTCGTTGCGTTTTTCGCAAGTCTGCTATATCTGGGAGGGTTTTAAGAATTGGATAATTTTAGTTGACACGTTGCGCGTCTAGGCTAAACTACTGGCAGTTTTAACGTCACATTGGATCAGTATACTACCATTGATTTTTCCATGTCAGCGCCCAACGACAGTTATGACATCAACGTTGGCCTCTCCGCCTCGCTCGCAGGCATCACAAGCCTCTGGCGTGAAACCCTTGGTGATCCAAAGGTTTGCATTGCGGTGCTTGACGGGCCGGTAGATCGAACGCATCCGAGCCTCGCGTCTGTCGATTTGAGGCGGATTGAAACGCTGGTTTCGAATGTCGTGGATGCCGGCGTGGCAACTCAGCACGGGACGCATATCGCTAGCATCATTTTTGCGCAGCATGGTGGTGCGGTTGCCGGCATAGCGCCGCGATGCCGGGGCTTGATCGTACCAATTTTCCAAAGCGGAAAAGAAGGGAGTCTGATGCCCTGTTCGGAGGTCGACCTGGCGCGAGCTATTTTACTAGCGGCAGAAAACGGCGCAAGCATCATTAATGTCAGTGGAGGACAGTTTGCTCCGTCCGGTACGGCTCACCCGCTGCTTGTCGACGCGATTCGGCATTGTCAAAGGAGTGGCGTAGTTGTAATCGCCGCTACCGGCAATGACGGTTGCGATTGTTTGCATGTTCCGGCTGCCCTAGCGACCGTGTTGGCAGTTGGCGCAATGAATCATCAAGGTTTGCCTTTGGGGTTTAGTAACTGGGGAGACCAATATCAGGACAGTGGGATTCTTGCCCCTGGAGAAAACGTAGTTGGAGCCAAGCTCGGTGGTGGTATGGTCGCCGCGAGCGGCACCAGTTGTGCTACGGCATTGGTTGCTGGAGTGACCGGCCTTCTTCTCAGCCTTCAAATCAAGTTGGGTCAGACCCCCGATCCGCAGGCTGTGCGAGCCATTTTGCTTCGCAGCGCCGTGCAGTGTGTCGATCAACCGATTCCCGATTGCCGACGCCTTTTAGCTGGGCGCCTCAACATCGAGAAAGCAATGTCACTTGTGCAACAAGGAAAAACCATCGTGCCTGATACCGTTGTTCCATCTACGCCTGTCAGTAGTATTTGCCAAACGCCCACGCCACCGTCGAACGAGGCTTCGATTGACGTTCCCGCAGTCGTGCCAGCCCACTTGACTGCGTCGGCCTGTAGCTGCGGCAGCAGCAGACCAGCACAGCTCGTTTTTGCACTGGGCAGACTCGGCTTCGATTACGGCACCGAAGCTCGCCGCGATTCCATCGCTCAGTATATGGATCCACCCGTCCCAGGAGTGCCACCAAGTCCCTACGATCCACACCAACTGTTGGCCTACCTTGAAAAGAATCCTTGGGACGCGGCTTCCATCACCTGGACACTTAATTTGGACGCTACAGCGATTTACGCCATCAAAGCCGGTGGTCCATTCGCGCTAGAAACCTACCAACGGCTCCGTGAGTTCCTGCGTGACCAAATCGCCGAAGGGGTTGAACGTGTGTCGATCCCAGGGAACATCGTCAGCAAGACGTCGTTGATGAATGGTCAGACTGTCCCAGTGATCGAACCTGACTTGCGCGGTATGTACAGTTGGACTACTCAGGCGCTGGTGGAAAGCCTGGTTGGCGGTACGTCAGCGGATTACACTGCCGACGAAGAAAAAGATGCTATTCAGAAGAAGAAGGTGCGCATCACGGATTTCCTTGAGCGAGTCTACTTCGAGATTCGGAACCTCGGCGTCACGCCGCAAGACCGCGCGATCAACTTCGCCGCCACCAATGCCTTCAATATCGGTAAGGTGTATGAGGCTGCTATCAAGGAGGATCTAGACCTCGACAGCATCGAGGTAGAGCGCAGTCCGATCTGCCGACCAGAGTCGGATTGCTGGGACGTGAAGCTGGTCTTCTTCTTCCCGCAGCGACAGGTGCAAACGGTGTGCAAGGTGTTCCGACTAACAGTCGACGTAAGCGATGTGGTTCCCGTGACGGTGGGACCAGTGCGTTCGTGGTTTGTGCGATAAGCTAGGCAAAGCTGCGGGACCGTCGCGCGGCGGCCAGCGAATACTCTTTTTGGAGAAAATGATCATGATGCTACCTAAGCAAGTTCCCAGCGTGGCTCGCGACACAGATCGTACCACAGTTGAGAAGACGAAAGGCATTGTTGCTTCGCGGTGTTTTTTCGATGGATGCAACCGTTGCGTAAACGGCTGGCAGTATTGTTGCAATGCCGACGTCGAGCACGGCCGTGGAGGAAACATTTGGCGCCAAAGATGTACTACCGGGGGATCCGACTAGTACTAGTGCGATTGGACTGATTTGTTGAACCCGAAGACGTGATTCTGATTTGCGGAAGCGACTACTTTCAGTTCGCTACTTGCGCGCCACCAAGCGGATGAATGAATGACTTAGATTGCGTTCATCCGCTTGGTTTCCATGTTCCTATTCGGCTGGCGAGAGCACATTTTCAACCGAAGAGTTCATCTTTCAACCGAAGAGTTCATGAGGTCATTTAGTGATTTTAAGTTCAGCTCGAAAGCGGGGCATGACCCTCAAATGGTGGACGAGGGCTATTTGACGATTCTTGCGTAAAATACTCTAGTGGGATAAATCACACGACTGGTTAGCTGGTTTTTATCGCCAAAGAAGAACGGATTACATCATGTTGTCCTTCGTGCAAAACCCAGCAATTCTACGTTTAGCCTGTGGTCTTTGGGAACGCAACTTGTTTTCCGCCAGCCCAATCGCCTACATTCGTTGTTCGCTGGCTTATCTAGCAATGTTTATAAGTCTGGCACTTCTTGTAAGTTTAGAAGGCTCGTTCGGTCAGATTCCCAATACTTCCGAAGCGACTCAAGTTAGTAAACGGTACAGCCAACGGGACACCGACGCAGCGCGGGCACGCGATGAATCCTTCCATGAGCAGGCTGAAATCCGAGGCGCTCAGAAATGCACTTCAGTACGACTGCAAGCTGTTGTCGCGGATAACGATTTGAACGGAGTGCAGTTACGCCATCATTCTTACAACCGATCTTTAGTTGGACCAACAATTCGGGTAAAGCCGGGGACTCAGCTCAGGATTCACTTGCAGAACGATCTGCCCGAAGAGCCGTCTAGCGGCGCAACTCATTCGAGCAATCTGCCCAATGGCTTGAACACTACCAACATCCATACGCACGGCTTGCATGTATCGCCCAAGTCGCCAGCGGATGATGTTTTCAAAGAGATTGCACCAGCTCATTCCTTTGATTTCGTTTTTGATATCCACCCTACGCATCCGGCAGGCACTTTTTGGTACCACCCACATAAGCACGGATCGACTGCTTTTCAATTGGCCAGCGGCATGAGCGGCGCTTTGATCGTCGAAGGAGGGCTCGATGATATCCTGCAGATCAAGGCTGCCCAAGAGAAAATTATGGTGCTTCAGCAGTTCATGTTTGAGGAAACTAAATCAGGTGTCACCCAAGTTACTGAAGATGCTGTCTACAACGGGAGCGGAACATTAGTCCAGGCAATTAATGGTGTTGTTACTCCGACCATTGTAATGCGGCCAGGTGAGATCCAGCGATGGCGAATAATTCATGCAGGAACCACGGATGCGATCACTTTGGATTTGGAAGGCATCCTGTTTCAGGAGATCGCAGTGGACGGACTTGCAACGGGCCGGATGGATGAGAAAAAGGCCCTCTTACTTTACCCTGGTTACCGTTCAGATGTATTGGTTCAAGCTCCAAGCGCTGAAGGAACACGACTTCTGTACACGACCATTCGCGACGCAAAAAAATCGATCCGTAATCAAGTTATGGAGCGAAGTAATTTACTGAGGCTGGTGATTGAAGGAAGCCCGCTATCCATGGAGCTTCCCTCGACCACTCAATTGGCAAAGGTTGCGGCATTCAAACCTGGGGACGTACCTCAAGACGGTGAACTCAACGGATCATCTCGCGAGTTAGTTTTCAATATGGGTTCTAATATGGGAACAGCATTTTATCACGTGAATGACTTGCCTTTCGAAAACAGCCGCATAGATCAGGAATTAGTCGTCGGCACAGCTGAGGAATGGAAGCTAAAAGCAATTCGTGGAATTCATCCTTTTCATATCCATGTTAATCCGTTCGCTGTGAAGCCCGTCAAAAACGGCGATCCGTGGGTTTGGCGTGACACGTATGTCGTCTCACGAGAACAACCCGTTACTATCCGAACTCGATACCAGGATCATGAGGGCGACACGGTTCTGCATTGTCATAACTTGATACATGAGGATTTGGGGATGATGCAGCGCATCAAGCTAAAGCCCAGCTCAACGGCTCCATCGAATTCAGAAGTGTCGGTTCACAAGGGCAGTCAAGCCGCTCCGTCGCAGTGGTCTGCACTCGATCGATCTGGCAAACGCATATCAAGTGAAAATTACAAAGGAAAATTCGTTCTGCTCGTGTTGCATCGTGGCATTGAGTGTATTCACTGCGCTGAACAACTTGGCCGATTGAAGCGTGAGAATGATCTGCTGATGAGAGTCGGCGTAAGTGTAGTTGCCATCAGTACAAAGCTGCCCGAAGGAGGGCAGATTGATCAGTTTATTTCGGATTGTCCGTTTCCAGTCTTGGTTGACACATCGAAGGATACGTTCCGCAGGCTCGACTGCTTGGATTTGTCTGGAGAACCTATTCATGGCTTGTTCTTGTTTGACCCACAAGACAAGTGTTTGTTTTCGCTTCGTAGCGAGACCGCCGTAGAAGACCCTACCCAATGGATTTTTCAAAAGCTTCAATTCACAACCCAGGGAGAAGAGAAATGAGTGCTCAGCGTGACGAACTAATGCGACTGCGACGTCGCGTATCGGTCATATCATTAGTCGGTATGCTTGCGAGTTTTCTGTTGTTAACTAAAGTTTCAGCTGAAGAAATTCTGATTCGGATTGTGGGAAGTGGAGGGGCGGCAAAATATGTAGGTCCCGGGCAAGATTCTACAGATACCGTTAAGGTTAAAGTTGGCGACAAAGTCATTTGGCAAAATGAAGGCAACCGCAACCATACTGCCACCTCATTCGATAGTACTGGCGCGTTGACCTTTGATACTGGTTCTATTGCGCATCACAATGCTGCGCCTCCGTTTAATCAAAGCAGCCCGATTGAGATTACCGCGTCGATGTTCGCTAACGCTGGCGGTACTTCAGGCGGGGCAGCTGTCATCAACTACTATTGCGATTTTCATGGCGAGATGGAAGGCAAACTCGAGGTTCGGGAATCGAATCCCATTGTCACTCCGCTCATGGAGAATGTTGTTGAGGCTACCACGGCCGCAGCAACCGCAACACGCATTCGACGCGACATCACCGCGCTAAGCTTGGTTGAACTAAACGCGTATAGGGATGCATGGCGAAGAATTCAAACAAGCGGCGCCTTTCAATCGGTGGCTGGCTATCACGGTTGTCCCAGATTTCTTTGTCATGCGGATGAGTCCATCTTCTTTCCTTGGCATCGCGAGTATCTGCTTCGGCTAGAAACAGCCTTGGGGGGCCCTGTTCACTACTGGGACTGGAGCGCGCGGAGTGCCACGAGCATAGGAATTCCATCTGCATTTACAGCATCGACTTACGTTTCCTCAGATGGACGTTCATACAGCAACCCACTCAGATCTACTTTGTTTAGGTGCCCAAGCTCAGGGCCTTCCCGTTTCACCTCGCGGATCCCACGAAGCCCTTCGCTGCTTGCAAGTTATGCTTTGGGGGTTCGGAACGCTTACTTGGCTGCAACCTTCACCCCATTCAGTGACTCAATCAATTTCGGGCCGCACGGAAGCGTTCACGTATGGGTAAACGGCGATATGCGTAGCACCGTCAATGCTGCGTACGACCCAATCTTCTGGGCGCACCACGCGAATATCGATCGAGTTTGGGCATCTTGGCAGGCCGGTGGCAAGCCTAATCCGCCCGCAACTACACTTAGTAAACCCCTTCCTGGATTCGCACCGAAAACCGCAGCTAGTGTTCTCAATATGAATTCATTAGGCTACTCATATGACCGCTTGGACGCGTTGTCAGTCAATTTCACAGAAGGCGTAACGGAATCTTTGTCACAAGCTGAGGGAAGCATGGGGGTAGGCAAGTCATTTGCAGTTACCTCGCCCGACTCCACGACTGCTGAACTGAGGCTGGAGTCGACAGTTCCCCAGTCCGAGGCTCCCGTTCAGCTTTTAGTCGGCGGAATTCAAGCACATCCTAAACAGTCGCTTTTCGTCTACGTTTTTGCGAACCAACCGAATGCGAGTGTCGAGGACGCCCAGCCAGGGAATCCAAGATTTTTAGGGACTTTTGGTGTATTTGGCGGCTCGGGTGATCCAGTTGCCCACGATGGTCCAAGTGAACGAGCCGTACTGAGTCTACCGCCAGATTTTCAGCAGCGAATAGGCGCCGAGATTAAAGAAGTCACACTCGTGGTTGTTGATGAAAGCGATTCGATTGTTTCTCGCGAGCAGATCCCGTTCAATTCGGCGCGTTTACAGTTGCTTGAAACCTCCGCATCGGTATTGCAGCCCGCACATAAATCCTGGAAGTCATTTGAGGGCACGTCGTCGCGGGAATCGTATGACGAAGCTTATCAAGATGCCGTCAATAAAGCTTACGCGGATTTAGCCAAAAACCGACCCGACGCGCTGATTGAAACTCGTGTGCAATCCGTTGAAGGTACACGTGGCGGTATCGCTGGCGTTCGAAGGCTGACGGTCAAGATCAAAGCAAGGCTGCAATAAGCTCGAAAGAGTCGCTGGTTCCCAGGCTCTGCCTGGGAACCCAATGAATTGCAGGCTCTACCTGCTGTCGCAACGACGGAATAGCGGAGGCAGGAGGCAGAGTATCGAAGGCAGTGCGTTCCCAGGCAGGAGCCTAGGAACGAGCGTTTTCGTGCTAGCGATCAGCGAGAAGTGTCCCAAATCCAGAGGATAATAAACCATTGGAAGCATTCCCTGGAAAATTCAATTGCCATTAGAATATCGACTTACAGAAGCGCGATACCGTCGGGTGTGACCTGGAATAGACGGTCGGAGATCGGGTGGCTGGTGGTTGCAAAGTCGTGCGCTACGGCTTTTTGCAGCGATGCGCGCTGGCCGCGATACTCGAACAATATCAAAGCGTCGCGAGCCGGAACAGCAGCGGCGATTTCGCCACCGAGATTCCTGCTAGCGATCTCGTAGAGCTTGGGATGCAGCAGGTAGCTGGATGCTGCCCCGGCGCTCGGCTGCAAACCTCCGACAGCGGGCTCTGCTTCGTTTAGCCTCATGACCATCAAGTCGGGTTCGGGCAGTGCTTCTAAGTTCTCGATGGCGACCTGTGCGAGCGTCTCAAGCGAAACGTTCCAACGCTGCATATCAAAGCTGTTGATGAAACGGAATGTGTCCTTGTTGTCGAGCGCGAAACAGATCCTTAAATCGGCGAGCCACGGGGCGCTAATCAAGAATGCCGAGCTATCGGAGGCTTGGTCCTTTCGCGTCGTTCTCTCATTGGCTTCTTGGATGTATTTATCCGTCTTGAGCAGCGGTTGTACGCGACTGCGAACTTCATCCCACGACTCTTGACCGAGAATTTCGGCGCTGTGTGAAAGGCCAACGGTGCCTTGAATAAACTGATCGACAATCTCATCGAACTGCGGCGGATTCCGTTTGATCTGCGCCAGAAGATTGCCAATTGAGATTTCGAACTTATCCGTCTTAATGGTCAAGCCATCGACTTGGATTGGGGCATCTGGCAACGCGGCGACAATTGCACTGTGGATCCGTTTGATAACTCGGGATGCGAGCAGTTCATCGTCACGGTTGATTCGCAGCGATGACAACATTCGCTCGAAAAGCGGCAGGTAAGCCTCTTTGCTTTCGACCGAGCAGCTGGTTGAAATCCCAAGCATCAAGTCGGCGGCCAACACAAACCAACGCTGTCCGGCTTGATCGTCCTCAGGTCGATTGGCGGTGTAGTTGCTGTAGATGATCGTTGGGTCGTTACGCACCTGGGTCGAGTTGACTTTGGCAAACATCGCGGTCGCAAGCTTCTTGAAACGACCCGTTTTCTCGATCTGTTCGGTATCGATCGGCATCGGAACACGAAAAAACATGATTCCAACCCAACCTTGAGTTCCAGGCACTGAGATTTCGACCGCACCGTCATCCCCCTTCTCAACTTTCCAGTGCGCGGGGTAGTCGATAACGAACAGATTGTCCGGATGGTTGTAGGTTAAGTAGATCGGCGAAGCGTCGGTAGAGCTAAGTACGCGCCGTTTATCCAAAGCCGCGCGAGCTTTCTTCAGCGAGCTAGTTTTGTCTTGCTTTTTCTTCATCATCGCGTTCCAAGAAAGGTCGGTGTTAGAGGATAAGAACGATTAAATTTGATCCATGCGAAAGCGGTCGTGAACGAGATATTGAATCCCACCGCCTCGAGTCGGAACCCCTTTCAACGCACTCAGCAAATCCTTCTTGTCGAATATTCTCCCAATGGTCCAGTTATCTCGAATGCTTCGTGCGGTACACTTTAGAGCGTATACCGCGCCAGATGGGACAAACAACACTCTCTTTCTTGTACCCAACGCAAGCCCGACTGCATCAGGGGTAAGGCCAATATCTGTGAACCATCTTCCGACATGTTGGCCTTTATATTGCACGTAGCATTTCAACGGGAGTCTTACAACCGTCACTGTATGACTAAAATCGATACCAGTCAGTGCTTTGAGTGTATCTTCTTCACTGAGACGACAAGTTCTCTCACAGTACTCGCCGGCAGCTACCACGCGTTTAACTAAGCCCGGTCCTTTGCCTTGAAGACCCGTCGCCTTGAGCCAGTTGTCGATCTTAGACTGAGGAGTTTTTCCCATTGCGTCGGCTCTTTTGGCAGCGTAGCCATAGTGTGAACGTTTGTGGCTGCGATGAAATGCCATCGAAATTAATGCAGCGCTAGGGATCCCATGCATTTAGCGAGCATCGGTAAACTCCTTACAAATACATATGTCTTTACTCTTATAAGATCCGTCATCATACACGTGTTTATAGCAACATGCATCAACTGAGATTCTGGGTTGGTCGCGCTGCGTGACGGTGAAGAGAAATGTGTGTCTGGTGGCAAGAGAAGTCGACATTGCGAAACCTGACGGTTCTAAAATTCTGTTAGAACTTTCGCCCATGGGCTTCGTATCGAAAAACTGCTTGACTATAGTGTTTCTCGTGCGCAAAATGTCGATCATGTGTAATTTTCAGCAACTTGTGATCCTCCGAAGGAGGTTGCAGTGAGTAAGGACGAAGAGGGCGGAGTCAGTTCCGATACGATCGAGTATTTGGAGGACGTTAAAAAAGGCAAGCCGCGAAAGTTCGCGATGATTTGCAAGGGGGCCAACATTGTCAGCCTCGTCGTCTACAAGAAAGGCAACGTCGAATCCCGAAAGAAAGAAGCCAAGGAATCGGGCAGGGGGCAGTTTTACTTCGGTGTGGTCAACGGAAAAGGTCAGGACATTCGCTTTGTGCTCTCGCGGGCCGATGGTTTTACCTCCGCACCAGTCAAGACGATGGTCCTGAAGAATTTCTTGGACGAGTCGGCCCAACTCAAGTGCAAACCCCTGTTCGAAATCGTTGATGCCGCTCCGCTGGTATTCAACGAAGATGATCCTATCGTGAAGCGATTTTTGGCTTTGCAAACGGTGGCGTTGCAGGTTTGCGATGCTCGCCCGGAAGAGGCTGGGAAGATCAACGAGCTCTGCTTGAAGATCGGCAAAGCTCTTGATCAGGAGCAGAGCGAGCAGGCGACCGTCGATCTCGAACTGCTTGAAAGCCTGCTTGGTAATCCGTCGGCGAACGTCTCCGCGCAGGCATCGGAGGCTGAGCCCGCAGCTCCAGCAGAAACCGCAGGGGACAAAAGTGCTCTGGCCGTCAAACTCAGAGCTGCGCTTGACAAGTTGCGCGTAGCAACCGATCAAGTGATCCAGAGTGTACCGAATAGTCAAACCGAACTGAAAGCTGCCTTGGCCAGGATTGAGCAGGCGCTCGAAAGCAATCAACTCGAACAAGCACAAGCAGAATTGCTTGCGTTGGGCAAACAGCTCAAGACCATCACGGCCGCAAAAACATCCGAGGCGAATAGTTTTGCCGAACGTCAAAGACAGCTTGAACCACTGTTGCTCCAGGCTCAAAGAGCCTCGCAGGAAAAAAGTGTTGCGTTGGGTAATGTCTGGCAGCACGCGCTCAAGCAGGCAGCCGCGGGAAACTTCGTGGTTGCCAGCAAGGCCTTCGACAAGTTAGAAGAGGCCGTGCAAGCCATATTGAATCCCGCTTCAGGGCAAGACAAGTGGCTCGGCTGGCAGGCTTCACGCGAAGAGGTCGTCAAGCAGATCAAGCAAGTGGCCACGGCCGTCGCGGCTACGAAAGACCCTGATGCCCGCGGCGTCATTATTGAATTGCAATCGATCATCAAGAATATCTCCCTCAAGCCTGAGGGTGGTCAGGCAATCGAAGAGCTTAAACGCTTTTTGAACGATGATTTGATTACAGCGGCCGAGGAAGTGCCAGCGCAGTTTGGATCGCTTCAGATTCGGCAGCCGCTTCTACAAGCTTTGAGTGCATTGGAAGCCTAAATGTATTTGTTCACTGTGTGCTAGTCTAAAGTTCGTTTTCGGAGTTGAGCTCATGAGCACCGGCAGTCAGAATGTGGGATTTGTCGCGGAGATTGAGAGGACGGCAAAGGATGCGGCTTCGATCTTGCGCAACTTTTGGAACAAAGTTACAGGCGCAAAGCCTGCTCCTCTGGAATCGGGCATCGATAGCTCCGTTCGCGAGACCGATTTGACGAAGTTTCTCGCGATGCTGCAAACGCAGGCCAGCGAGGAAGGTATTACGCTTAAGGGCACCTTCACCATTCGTCATGCAGAGATCCAGCAGAAGCTGTTGGCAAAGGAGTTCGATGCTGCCGAGCCGCTGTTGATTAAGTTATCAAGCGATATCAAGAACGATATTGGTCAGCGTGCAGAATGGTTGAAAGTGGAAGCCGCATTTCAACTTACCAAAAGCACCATCGACGAGTTGCATGATAAGTGGACTGCTCCGGAAACGATGGGGACAGCGGGGTTCAAAGCGGTGGCAGACTCCGTCGCTAATCAGGTTGCTGCGTCGGACTATGAGGCTGCATTGTCTTCTTACAAGCCCTTGTCGAGCGTTCATGATCGCCTCTTGAAGTTGCTGGAAATGTACCCGGACCGCAAGCTCTGGGACGACTTGTCAGATACGTTTTCCAAGGCGCGTAAAGCTTGCGAAGAGCTGGGTGTGTTCGGAGCGCCTGAGCATGGTCAACTGAACGGTGAACTCGAGAGCCTTCGACTAAAAGCCACGCCAGTCGGCAAGGATTACAAGGGAGCAGCAGCTGCGCTGCCCGCTCTAGCCAAACGGATTCAAGATTTGCACGCGCTCTATCCGGCTCGGGGCGAGTGGGTTGCCTTGCAGGCAACGGAACTGATTGGTGCGAAGCGTTGGCTGTCCGATCTGAATGGCTGGAAGGCGCCTGGCGTCGAGGATCTGAACAAACAACTGGATCAGATACTGGTGCAGGCTACCGATACATCCAAGCAGTATGCTACGGCCGTATCATCGCTTCGCACGCTTTACAAAACGGTGGATAGTGCCCATCGATTTTGGTCGAAACTACGAGCTGTGGATCAACCCTTTATGGATGTTATGGCCGAGCAACCCGGAAATGCCGGTGAGCTACGCGCCACCATGGCCACCGCATCTGAGTTAGGTGAGGATAAGAAGTACGACGCGGCGATCGCGGTCCTCGAGCGACTCAAGTCGATGCTCAAGGCAGCTGAGTCGATGAAGACGGATCTCAATCATCTCGCCTTGCAAGTGACGAAGTCGCGAGTTGCGGGAGAAAATGGCCTCAATGTAATCGAATCCAAATTGCGTTCACAGAATCATCCCGAAGCTACGCGAGTGGCTGAAATCCTTAAACAACTCGTCGTCGCCCTGCCCTCGACGCTTGAGAGTAAATTGCGGGAATGGGACGAGGCTACTGAAGCGGTTGCTGTTACCGGTTTGAAAGCCGAAGTCAAGCTCGCGGCTGGCGAATGGTTGGATTTTCTGGCGACCAACAAGAAACACTTGGACGCCTGTGCAAAAAATCCCTTTGGCGTCGCTTTTGAGTTTTCCACGCCGCTGACAGCCACTATTAAGAACGTGTTGAAACAAGCCACAATTTAGAAATCGCCCCGCAAGATTTTCGAGGAGTAAAACATGTCAACGGGATTGCCTCTTTCAGAAGATGTTGCCAAGTGGCTCGGGCTGTTTGGCAAGGTGGTGGAACCGCCGCAAACAGTAAACCTTAAGGAGTTCATGGCTGAGGAAAACAAGCAAGCATTCCAGTCTCGCTACCAAAAGCTCACGCTTCTTCGCGATGACATCCTGCTGTATCCCAACGAATACGCATCCGACGATATCACTGAAATCAAACGCAAAGTGAAAGAGGCTGACGCAAACGTTACCTCCCTGGGCGAGTTAACTACAGCCGACAAAGCTGAGCAGGCGTTGGTTGCTGTTGACGCTCTGGAGAAGGAAATCAAGGCCGGCACTGCCAAGTTTCGAGCTCACGACAAAGAGGTTCGCAAGTATTTTGCCGAGCTCAAAAAGCTACGGCCTAGAATCGATCTGGCCACAAATCTACCGGCGACCGGAACCGGCGGCGTCGACACTGCCTGGAAAGCAGAACGCCAAACCTTTGACACCCAGTTGGCCAAAGTGGTCGATGTTCAGAACAAGAAGGAATTCAAAAAAGCCAACGAGGAATTGACCAAGCTCGTACCGACCATTGATGCACTGGTCAACAAGAAGCTTGCTCAAGTAAATACCCAAGTCACAGATGCAACGGGTCCCACCGGTAGCGCTGAAAAGGCGAAAGACTTAGTAGGGGAGTTGGAGACTACGCCAGGCCTGATTGCGGCGATGAGCAGCGAACAACAGCTCAAGCTGCTCGAGACGCTTCGCACAAAGATCATTAATTGCAAAGCATGCGGCAAAGGTATGACTAAAGATGAATTTGTTAACAATGGTAACAAGTGTACTAGTAACAAGACTCCGGCATGCGCGGCGGACCAAATCGAAAAGCCTATGCGATGTACCGATTGCGGAAACGCTGTCGTAGGAAATTGCACGTATGTATGCCCATCGGATAAGTTCAATACGTACTACGATTGCACCTGTAACAACAATTTTAAAGAGAATGGCGGCGTCTGCCCCACTTGCAATGACGCTACAAACGTTTCCTTGGATGGTGAGTTCTGCGATCTTTGCGGAAAACCGTGGAGCGGAGGACCAACATGCGATGAACCCTGTGACGACAGCGGCAAGGAGATTGATGATTTCGTTAGCGCAAATCACAATCGCGATCTCTTGGATGCTCGAGCAAAGATCATGAGCAAAATGAAGATGGACGAAAGATTTGTCGAGTTTGACAAGAAGAATCGAAAAACCATCGCCAAAGAGCTTCGCGAGTTTGACGACTTCAAAGAAGCCGAAGGGGAATGGGCCGACTGGGTGAGCAAAGGCGAGTTAGTCAAGATAGAGACAGTGCTCAAAAAAGTCATCGAGAAGCAGTGCAAAATTCTTGGGCATGATACTTTTCCAGGGAAAGTCGGGCCAACCGTAGAATTGGTATTACAGGAACCACCCGACATTGAAGCGTCGAACTATGGTGCCTGCGAACCAGGTTTTCCAACGAGAATTAAATTAAACAAAAAACATGCGGGCTTCAGCGATTTCAAGGAGGTTGTCGACACGATCATTCATGAGAATTCACATGCTTGGCAGGAGATGATCATGAAAAAGCTCAAAGGCGAAGCACCCTACACAGACATCGACAAAGCCTCGATCGAGAACAATCCCGATTTGGTCACGCAAGCGAAAATGTTTCTTGAAAATGATCAGACCTATATTCAATCGGAAGTCGACGACGATGCCTATCGCCATGAGCCCGTCGAAGAGCACGCGTGGACGGCTGGCGGAGCTACTTCGGCAATGTTGCTTGTTCCGCCAGCCATTCAAAGCTTCCGTTCCGAAAACATAATGCAGAGCAAAACATGGATGGTCAAGTCAATCAGTCGAGAGGCAGACGCGACTATTACACTCAAGGAACGGCACGGGATTTATGATAACGAATGGGAAGGGGAGAATCCGGGCGACAAGAAATTTGTTCTGGAGGGACCCACGATACCCGGTGGCAAAGCCGAGATCGAAATCAGTAGCGCTCCCAGCGAGAATTCATTGAGTTCGACATTCGATGCATCGGCTTTGCCGACGCCGTTGATCGATCCAACAAGAATAAAAAAAGAACTGGAGGACTTATCACAACAGGAGTTCACGAAGAAGCTTGCGGATCTTAAACCCGAAGAGGTGACGGAACTGCACGACAAGCTCGTCACAGACAAAAAATATGAGAAAGTTGTTGGCGAAAAAAACGTCGACTTTCGCGAGCCACTGACTCACAAATTCATCGAGGTAACCGCTTGCCGCCTTAGGCTCGATGAACGCGTGGCTAAGCTGAGTTGAGCGAGTGCTTCACTGAATCCATTTGTAATCGCAGTAGCGAACTTGATCAAGTTTGGAATAAGGGGACAATGCTATGTTGCAGTCAAATGGCACCTATTCACTCGTATTGATCCAACCCGACAGCGGGGAGGAATCAGTTTTGGGACAGGTCTCTGTCGGAGAGCTCTCAGAACTCACACTCGTGACCGCCCCGGAAGCTTGCGAGGAGTTCTTGAGAAATTTGGTCGAGCAATTGAACGCGAAAGCGGCCGTTTTCGTCAAGGTTCCAGGCAAGCAGCGCTACCAAGTCAGTTCCATTCAGTTTGAGCGTTCCGCCCCCAATTTCTTTGAGGGATTGCAGAAGTACTTGAAGCATTATTACTCGATCGAAATGCGGTCCTCAACGGATTTCGCAAACAACCCGCAAGACTTCTCGATGTTGTAGCTGCCACCACTTCAGACCCGGGCTAAGCCCGTCGGATGCTGTATCACATTCTGGACCCAGTTGACCCGATGCCGGGAGAGAGTGTTGACTTAAAAGCAATGCACAAACGTCCTCAGAAGCTAGCCAAAGTGGTTGACCGGTTTCCCGGAGCGCGGGCGTCCTCGCCCGCACGGGACTCGCTGTCTCGCTACCGTGAGGGTCGTTCTCGCTATGTAGACAAAGTGCCAATTCATTAGTGTTGCCCGAGTCAACCCGCGGGTCCAGCGGGCGGGGGCGCCCAATGTCACTCACTTTCTCGACTTTGCGATATCGCAACACCTCAGTACGGTTGGACTAATCAGCCGGAACGCGCTAGCGTCCGGTTTTTATCCATTAACCGGACGCTAACGCGTTCCGGCTGATAGACTTTAACCTCGGCAAGCGAATACTATCCTTTCATTGAGTACAGCAATTCGAAAGTGAGTGACATTGGGCGGTGACGCCCGCGCTCCTGAACGGTCAACTATTTTGCATAACTTATGTGACACATGAGCATTTGCTATTAAGTCAACAACTCTCCGGGAACAACGGCGGACGCAACGTGGAAGCCCGCAAAGACAACAGCGAATGCGGCACGCTGGTTGCAGTAACGGTTCACTACCAAGCTGTACTCCCGCCTCAATGGGTCTGCGCAAAACGGCAGCTATGCACGCTTGGTCTGTGTAAAGCACTGCGCACCCGCTTAACTGTAATAGGAGAAAAAACTATGTTCGCATTCGTGTGGTGGATCATTATCGGACTAGTGGCTGGATTGCTGGCTCGTATGATGGTACCAGGCCGACAGCCAATGGGCTGGTTGTTGACAATAGGACTTGGATTGCTTGGGTCGTTCGTCGGTGGCATGATTTCATCGGCTGTCTTCGGAACCAATCCGCAGGATCCAGGTTTTCAAACCTCTGGTTTGATTATGTCGACAGTCGGCGCGGTGATTGTTTTGGCTTTGTATCTCATGTTCGAGAAGCGCAGCAGCTCGACAGTGTAAGTGCCGGGCGCTGGTCACTGAAATGTTGAATAACAAACTGTTGATTCACCGCAGAGATAGGAAGACCGCAGAGTTTGAATTGCTCAGTCAATAAATAGGGTTCATCCGGAATTTGCGTACGTAGGGTTGGTTTTGTGTGCCACTGGTTTGCCAGTGTGAGCGCAGGCGTCTGCTTTGAATAGTGAGGAACTTTCCAACGCCATAAACGTAACGAGGGATTTCGCCGAAGTGTGAATCTCTACCAAGTGAATGTCCCGTGGAGCGTGACCACTCATCATCTGAAGGGTATCTACTAAACTAAGGGCTTACTTCGATCACTTACATTAATGTTGATAATACTTGATGGACTTTTCGAGCACATGAATCACCTGCTTCGTTTCACTGGCCAAGCCAGTGGCACACGGGACATTTCGCCGAAGTACTCAAAATCCGGATGGACCACAAATAGCCATTCTGGGCGAGTGAATGGAATGCGTCGGACACCACTTGCTACGCATGCAAGCAACATGGCACGTTAACGTCCGCCGTAGCTGATCGAAGTGTTTTGATAAGTGACTTGCGGAGATTATTGTAATCTCTCACAATCCACTGCGTCGAGTCTCATAGCTCTATCGCATTCACTCAAAACACTTTGCTAGATCGCGAAACTCTGCATATGAAAAGCTTTGTGACTCATCTTGAGAGCGCCATCGATGGTACCCACTTACCGGCGCGAACATTGCAACAGATGTATCGCGATCGGCCACTGTGGGTGCGTTATGACCTGCCAGAGGTCGCTGATAAGTGGTCGAAAGAGTCGCTCAAAGACCGCGAACCGACGCTGTGGCGATATCGAGAACTGCTGCCGATTGAGAATGAAGAGTCGATTGTGACCTTCGGTGAGGGTATGACGCCGCTGTTACCGAGCCCTCGCTTGGGGAAACGGATCGGCTTGGATAACCTTTGGATCAAAGATGAGTCTCAGTTGCCCACCGGCAGTTTCAAAAGTCGTGGCATGGCAGTGGCCATGAGCATGGCGAAATATTTTGGAGTAAGATGCGTCGCCCTTCCGTCTGCTGGAAATGCCGGTGGTGCCGCGGCCGCCTATGGTGCTCGAGCTGGAATCGAAGTCTTTGTCTTTATGCCTCGCGATACGCCGATTATCAATCAGTACGAATGCGTAGCAGCAGGCGCCAAAGTTTTTGTAGCCAACGGGTTGATCAATGATTGCGGTCGGATTGTTCGCGAGGGGCTTGATCGACTCGGTTGGTTTGATCTGTCAACGCTAAAAGAGCCGTATCGTATCGAGGGAAAGAAGACGATGGGTCTGGAGTTAGCCGAGCAGTGCCGCTGGCAACTCCCCGATGTGATTATGTACCCGACTGGCGGCGGAACAGGCTTAATCGGGATGTGGAAAGCCTTTCAGGAGTTAGCTGCAATCGGTTGGCTCGCCGGTGTAAAGCTTCCTCGTTTGGTCTCAGTCCAGTCCAGCGGTTGTTGCCCGATCGCAACGGCCTTTGATCGGAAAGTTCGATTTGCGGAATTGCATCAAAATGCAGCGACAATCGCCAGTGGCTTGCGAGTGCCGGTCGCTATCGGCGACTTCATGATCCTCGACGCCGTTCAGGAAAGCGGTGGTTGCGCGATCGCAGTCGATGAAGCTCGCATTCTTGAATGGATGCACATGTCGATTGCTGAAGAAGGTATAGCCTTCTGTCCTGAAGCGGCCGCATGTGTCGGGGCGGCCGAGTCGCTTTGCGCTCAGGGTTGGATCAAGCCAGAAGAAAAGGTCGTGATTTTCAACACCGGGGCTGTACAGAAATATCTTGAAGCCATTACCGCAACGCTGCCCGAGATCGATCTTAAGCAGCCACTCGATTGGGATCGCATCAGCGCGGCGAGTTTGAAGACAACTTGACTCGATAAAATTCTTCGAATAAAGTGCAATGCTTGGCAAATCGCCCGACAGGCTCCTTAAAGGCAGCTATCCATGCCTTGATAGCCGAATTTTAGCTTGTGTAGTTCCAGAACGCAATCACTTCCGGGAAGGTGCACTCGTCGTTGAGGACTGGTCAGATGAATGAACTTCCTGAGAAAATTCGTTTAGCCAATCGTCGGTGATGGAAACTCAAAATCCTAGTTCTGAATTGCGAGAGATATGCGGATGTGGTAGTGGAGTGGTGTCTATCGATAAAGGGCTCCGCCCGCTTCTCAATTCGGGAAAAACCATGGCGCGCATAAGAATATTATTGGCTGGAATTTTATTCCTGTTGCCTGTTGGCTGTGCTGTCACGAAAAAACCAAAGCCTAGTACAACAATACAGGAATGGGGCGGCATGTCTCGGCCAACTTGGCCATGAGTTGCGATCTTTTCTCAGACGAACAACTCAGTGGCGGCGCACGATCGCTCTGCCGCTATCGAAAAGAGTAGTCCGTCCAAAATTGCAATCTCCGCCCGCTTCAGATGCCCTCTGCATTCAGTTCTTGGGTCAGCCATAGGTTTTAAACTGAACAGCATGCCAGTTAAATTATTGGTTAGAATGCTGTAGAGTTTTGCCGCAACCGCACGCAAGGCGTCTCTAGACTTTCGCGGCATAGCTTCAAAAACCACTTTGCATCAGGAGCCAACTTTTTATGCCCCCACGACCAAGTATCACCGGAAAACCAATTCGCTTAAAATCGAATGGAAACAACTTCGTTTGGCTTAAGGCAGCAAACGTCGCACTTCGTAACCCAGTAGTCGTCCGGCAAGGGGATGTGAATGGTCCTGTAATATTTGACGGAAAAGTGAACAAGTTACATGACAGCTTACCCTATGCGCGCGTTAGTCTACAAAAGTCTCGCAGTTTCCGAGGGTTTAATGCTGAAGAATTGATTGCGGTTGTCATCACCATCACCAATGCAGGACAAACAGGTGGTTTGGCAGACGAAATTATCATTGATGACGTTGATCCAACACCTGCGGAACTAACTAGCAAAAAGTCCACGAAATTGCCTTCCAAGGCTGCTAAGAAAGTTGCCGACAAACCAACTGATGAAGCCACAGTTCCGGCTAAAAAGACTGCGACTAAAAAAAGTTCGCCTAAAAAAAGTTCGCCTAAAAAGGCGGCTTTGAAGAAGCGCAAATAGTCAGTGTTATTGGAGCAAAGACGTGTATGAGCCAATTTGCAGCGGATCGCAATCTATTAACTGGAATGCTGGGATTACAGACAGGCCTTGTCACGGAGTCCCAGTTAATCACTGCCATGCAGGCATGGGTTTTCAGTAAAGAGCATGCGATCGAGGACCTCTTTTTATCGCAGGGTGTGATCGATTCCGCGAAGAAACAATTCTTGCAGCAATTGGTTCAGCAGTACTTGACGGTCCATGGCGGGTCACCAGCAAGTGCGCTAAACATGTTGCCGAAGAACGCAGATCTCACCGCTGCTTTCAACTCATTTCGCGACGAAGAGCTAGCGGCGGCCACAACGAAGTGTGAATCGTTTGATCCGCAGTCTGAAGAGTCTAAGTCGGATTCGACGCAGGGTTTTAATGCCGACGTGCCGTTCGACGATGCTCGCTACAAAGTGCTACGGCCTCATGCTCAAGGTGGTCTTGGCAAAGTGTCGGTTGCAGAAGATCTTCAATTACATCGGGAAGTGGCGCTTAAGCAAATCAAGAGCAATTTCGTTAGTCATCCCGAGAGTCGTAGTCGCTTCTTAATGGAGGCAGAAGTCACGGGTTGCCTCGAGCACCCAGGAATCGTTCCAGTCTACAGCTTGGGATTCACAGGCGAAGGACCGTTCTATGCAATGCGTTTCATACGCGGCGAGAGCCTCAAGGAGGCAGTGGATAACTTGCATCGGCAGCGTGAATCACTTTCGAAAAGTGAATTTCTTTTGTTGCTGCGAAAGCTGATCCGACGATTGATTGACGTCGGTAATGCGCTCTCCTATGCACATAGTCGAGGCGTGATCCATCGAGACGTTAAACCCAGCAATATCATGTTGGGTAAATATGGCGAGACACTACTGGTCGATTGGGGCTTGGCAAAGACCGGTTCCAACAAGCCAGAAGATTGCGCAAAAGATGAACAAACGTTCGTGCCACTGTCCGGTGACTCATCATCAGAGACTCGCATGGGAACCGTCGTTGGTACGTTAACCTATATGAGTCCCGAGCAAGCGCTTGGGAGGCTTGATCTCGTAGGCCCTCATTCGGACGTGTACAGCTTGGGCGCGACGCTCTACTACATTGTTACAGGGAGCGCCGCTTTCGTTAACACTAGCAGCAAGGATCTACTAAAGGACGTACAGGACGGCAGGTTTGTCGACCCGACTCGAAAGAACAGCATAATCCCTCTTGCATTGAACGCGATCTGTAAGAAAGCGATGGCGAAGACGATAGAAGATCGCTATCCCTCCATAGATGTTTTGGTCGAGGAGCTAGAGTTGTGGTTGGCTGATGAGCCGGTCAGTGTTTACACCGAGCGTTTCGTCGAGCGAATAGTGCGGCTTGCTAAACGACATCGATCAGCGGTATCGGCCGCAGGCGCCATACTAGTCACCGCCCTCGCTGGCTTGATTGCGATCAACTTCGTCACGCAACGGCAGAACGTCGATTTAAAAAAGGCGAGGGATGCTGCGACTCATGCGAATCAGATCGCGGAAGACAATTTGGAGACAGTGCAACATCTTTCGATGGTTCTGATAAAGAACGCAGAAGAAAAGTTAAGCGATGCAACTTTCACGGCGAACCCGTTGACACGGAAACTCCGCACTGACTTAACCGAGGCGGCTGTCACCTCATTTCAAAAAGTTTTTAAGGACGCAACGCCAAGCTTGCAAGTGCGCCAGGAATTTTCACAGGTCCTGCGCATTTCGGCAAATCTGCAGCGTTTGAATCGAAACTTTGAAATTGCAAACGATAGATTCAGCCAATCTATCGACCTACAGAAGCAGGTACCAGAAGGCGAGCGGACATCCAAGCAAATCGATTACCTCGCAGAGACCTACCGTGATTGGGCGACTTTGCGAAAGAGCCAAGGGCTTCTAATGGACTCTCAGAATTTACTCAATCTTGCTGGTGCGTTGAGCAATATTAACCTGTTACGCAACGACTCAGGAATCGGAGCCTTGCGCACCCAAGCACTGATCATCATGGATCAGGCAGGGCTCCAGGAAGATTTCGGGCAGTTAGACGACTCAATCAAACTCGCTAAAGAATCCGAATCGCTTTGGGACACAATCCGTCAGTCAGGTGACAGTAAGCCGACGGATGTTTTCTTGAGTATGTCTTCGACGGCTCAGTTGATTGATCTGCTGTCGCAAGCGGGACAAACCGAAGAGGCTGCGAATTTAGCAGTCGTCACGATCGAGCAAAGCCGGCCGCTAATCAGTAAGTCACTAGACGATGGAAATCTAGTCGTTCCTTTTAGTAGAGTTCTCTACTTATCGGCACAGAACCTCATGTTAGCCAATACGGATTCTGGCGTTGCAGGTGAAAGGCTCGCGCAAGCTGAAAAATTCCTTGGCGACCTTTCATCCAAGACCAAGGTTGCTACCCACCTCAGTGCATTCGTTACGGCCCAGCGAATTCATGCGACTTTCTGGCGTTTGCAAGGCAATTTGAAAAAAGCAGAAGAATTGATAGTCCCCGCTAACAAACTTTCTGAAGCCTTGCTGAAGGCAACCTCTTCTCCAGGTTATCTAACGCAGCTTGCCGAGATCCTCCGCGAGCGTTCTAAAATTAAACTAGCCTCGAACGAACTTGAGGCTGCAAGAGACTTTATTTCTCAGGCACAGCACAAGCAACAACAAGCCTGTCAAGAATCGCCAGAAAACATCTCGTTTAAAAACTTGCTCCAGACTCTCGATGAAGAAGCTAAGCGATTTGCGGGCCACTGACTTGTACGACGTTTATTACTTGGGGGGCCATTGTGCAAACTACCCAGGCATTGCAACTACTTGAAAAGACGCTTGCAGCTTCCGCCAAGATAGTTGCCGCGCGGAGCCTTCAGCAATCGACTATTTAGCAGAGACTTTTTCTGGCATCCATTTACAAAGAAAAGATGAGACAAGCTTAGGAACATGCTTTGGTCCTTCTTCAAGCGAGCCCGTTTCTTGGTTCGTCAAGATGTTGCCGTGTTCATCGAGTACCGTCAGGTGCGGGTAGCTGTATTGACGTTCCTTGCCGCCGTATTCGAGCATCAGGTCTTTGTTCGTACCTGAGTCGATGAGCACTAGTTCAAATTTCTCTTCGATGATTGGTTGCACTTCGGGGTCGTTGTGGAATACATCGTGCAGTTTGTAACACCATCCGCACCAGTTTCCGCCCCACTCGATGAGCACGTGCTTATGATCGCGCTCGGCTTTCTTCAGTGCTGCAGCGATTAGTTCTTTGCCATTAGGTTCCTCGAGGTAAATCGGTAAGCGTTTCGCTTTCGAAGGCGATGGGGACGCGGACTCTGTTGCTTTTGCACGCCTTTTGGCTATTGAAAACAGCAATTTGACAAAGTCAAACGATAAATGCGGTTAACGCTAACTGATTGGTCTTTAACTGGCGTCTAGCCGAAACACACTCTAAATTGTTTCGCGATATTCCCGCCCACATATTCTTGTCCATACTGTGCCTCTAGACGTCTTTGTTATACTTTCAGCGCACCTTGTTTGGTAACCCGATTGCCGCGGCTCCCAAAGAGCTCACCCAAGTTTAGAACAGCCTGTTTGATGTCCCATTTGTCACCGCGAAAACCCGCAGCAAGTCTTGCGGCAGTTTTCGAGCAGCCCGGAAAGCGGGTAGCCTTACGCGAGTTGCCCGTCCCACAGCTCGATACGCATGAGGCTTTGGTGAAGATCGAGTGTTGTACGATTTGCGGAAGTGACTTGCACACCGTCAAAGGAACACGCCAGGAGAAATCGCCTTCAATCCTGGGCCATGAATCAATTGGGAGAATTGTCGAGCTAGGCACGCTGCCGCTTTGCGATGTTGCCAGCCAAGCTTTGATTATGGGTGACCGCGTCACGTGGTCTACTTCATGCTCGTGTGGCCAGTGTGATCGCTGCATCGCTGGACTGCCGCAGAAGTGTCGAACATTGGCAAAGTACGGACATGAAGTTGCGGAAGGACGATTGGCTTTAAGTGGCGGCTTGGCGGAGTACATTGTGCTCCGCGCTGGATCCGCCGTCGTCAAAGTTGATGATGACATTTCTGCGGACGTCTTGTGCCCCGCGAACTGTGCAACGGCGACTGTTGCTTGCGCGATTCGCTATGCCGGAGTAATCGCCAACCAAAGGATTTTAATATTCGGTGCCGGGATGTTGGGGTTAACGGCAATTGCGATGGTCAAGTCTCTCGGGGCGGGTGAGGTCGTTGTCGTGGATACGCTGACCAGTCGATTACAAACAGCCGAACGATTTGGTGCAACTAAAACGGTTGAAGCTAGAAGCGTAAGCGAGTACGAAAATAAGTTTGACGTAGTACTAGAATTCTCTGGATCGTCGAATGCCGTCTCAGCAGCTTTTGAGCTTTGCGACATTGGGGCTCGAGTGATCTTGGTGGGAACAGTGATGCCTTCGCCACCCGTTGCGTTGGATCCCGAATTAATTGTGCGGCGCTGTCTTTCAATTCGCGGCGTGCACAATTATGCTCCAGTCGATCTTGTGACGGCGGTTCGTTTTCTTGGCGACGCGGGCCGCAAGTATCCCTTCGCTGAGTTAGTTGCGAGGCATTTTAAGTTGACTGAAGTTAACGAAGCGATTGCATATGCCATCGAGCATCGACCGATTCGGATCGCCGTTCGTCCTTGAATACAAGTAGGATCTTTGTGAAGCTATGTTGTTTATGTTGAAAGCAAGCAATTGATGAGCACGTATGACGTAGTGGTGGTCGGGGGTGGGATTGTAGGTCTTGCACACGCATGGATGGCATCAGAACGCGGCCTGCGAGTGGTATTGCTCGAACGAACACCGGTCGCGCAGGGAGCTTCTGTTCGCAACTTTGGAATGATCTGGCCGATTGGACAACCGAGTGGAGAATTGTATGCGACAGCGATGCGTTCGCGTGATCGCTGGCTGACTTTGAGTAATGAACATGTTGTTGACATCGAACAATGCGGCTCTATTCACGTCGCCCATAAGCCTGACGAGATGGCTGTGCTGGAAGAATTTTGCTCCCATCGCTCTCATTCCGTTGAAATACTGGGTGCCGAGTCGGTGATGCAACGTGCTCCGATCGTCAACCCGAATGGCTTGTTGGGCGGTATGCTCAGCGCGACAGAGATGCGAGTGAATCCGCGGGTTGCTTCGGCCCAAGTCGCGGCATGGTTGCAAGCGGAAAAGAAGGTTACTTGCTGTTTTAATACGACAGTAACAAGCATTGATGGGGGCAATGTTCTCGCTTCGGACGGTCGTGCTTGGCGCGCGGATCGGATCGTGATCTGCGGCGGCAGCGATCTGCAAACGCTCTATCCAGAATTCTTGCAGAGCGCAGGTATGAAACTATGCAAGTTGCAGATGCTCAAGGCGGTCCAAGCTCGTAGTGAAGCAGTGCAGCCGCATATAGCCAGCGGCCTTACCCTTAGACACTATTCATCGTTCAGCAGTTGTCCATCGCTGGCCGAACTTAAGCAGCGGGTTGCATCGGAGACGCCTGAGTTGGATGACTTTGGAATACACGTAATGGCGTCGCCTTTTCGAAGTGGTGATATTCTCTTGGGTGATTCCCATGAATACGATGCCGACATCGCGCCGTTCGATAAAGCGGAGATTGACGATTTGATGTTGAGAGAACTGCAAAAGATCATTCGCTTAAACGATTGGACGATGCATGAACGCTGGCATGGCATTTACGCCAAACACCCCGAGTTGCCCGTCGTCGAGCGCGAGGTTGAGCCCCGAGTGCATGCTATAACTGGCACGGGCGGTTCGGGAATGACGATGTCTTTTGGATTGGCCGAGCGGACTTGGAAGCGATGGATGGGAGAAAATTAAATGAAGAAGTTAAGTTACTTGAAAGCGATCGTGTTCGATTGGGCTGGAACGACGATCGATTTTGGCAGTTGTGCGCCTGCGGCCGTTTTTCAGCAAGTGTTCAAGCAGCGTGGAATCGATATTTCCGTCGCGCAAGCTCGCGAACCGATGGGCATGGCGAAGCGCGACCATATTGCGGCGATCGCCAACATGCAGCCTGTGAAAGAAGCTTGGATTGCAAAGTTCGGAAGGCAGTTCAGCGAGCAAGACATTGATGCGATGTACAGTGATTTCTTGCCGCGGCAGAAAAGTATTCTAGGAAATCACTCGCAGTTGATTGCTGGCGTACCGGCAATGATTGCAGAGTGCCGCGCGATGGGTTTGAAGATTGGGTCCAGCACGGGCTATACACGAGAATTAATGGAAAGTGTTTCTGCGGCTGCGCGCGTACAGGGTTACGAACCGGATTGTGTCATATGTTCTGAGGATGCGCCGCGTGGTCGTCCGGCACCGTACCTTTTATTTGAAGCTGCGAAACGGATGGATGTCTATCCGATGTGGTCGTTTGTAAAAGTGGACGATACGCCGGTAGGCATCGAGGCTGGTCGCAATGCGGGTTGCTGGACGATTGGGGTGACACGTACCGGCAACTGTGTCGGCTGTACCGAGCAAGAATTGGCTGTGTTATCGAACGCGGAAGTTGCAAGGCTGTGCGATGTTGCTGAAATGAAGTTAAGAGATGCTGGGGCACACTTCATCGTTGAATCGGTAGTTGAAATTCCAAGGTTGTTGGTGAAGATTGATCAAATTGCCTTGGAGGGAAAGTTACCCATTTAGCAAGCTAGTGCTTTGTCCAACTTTAATTTTGGGATCAACATCAGTGAGCCGACGGCGCTAGCCGCGGGATCGGTGAGCCGACGGCGCTAGCTGCGGGTGAACGAAGTGGTTGTCGTGCAAGATGAAAAGTTTGTCCAACGTTAATCAGTCGACGGCAAATCGTTGGTCTAGATTGTTAGGAAGTTACGTCGAGTCAAGTACTTCGTTCACCCGCGGCTAGCGCCGACGGCTCACATCTACGACCCCAAAATTAAAGTTGGACAAAGAACTAGTCAGTTTTTTCCACTTCATGTCACCTCGAAACTACTTTGAAACGCGCGCGCTCAGCCAGCTTTCGATCTCGCTGAGCATTACCTCTGCCGCGGAACGAAGGGTTGCACTATTGGTATCAATGTTCTGCATACTGCCAGCTCGCGCCGTTCGCTCAATTTCTGCAGCAGCCTCGGTAACTTGCTTCGCAGCAAACAATTCTGCAGCACTTCTCAATGAGTGTGAGGCTCGAACGAGAAGTCTTAAGTCGGCACTGCGGATGCCTTGAGCGATCTCGTCCAAACGCTGGTGAGTCTCCTTCTGAAGCGTCCGCACCAACAGCACTTGTTGATCAAGTGGACATACGAGCATTGAAAATGGTGCCGAGAAATCAATCGCATTCTGCCCTTTGACTTGAGCATTCGCTGGTTCACCTATTTTTGGCAAAACCGCATTCAAACTTAAGTTTGAATCAATCTCTGAATCGCGATTTTCAAGCTTGGTAAGTAGCCTGCGGAATTCTGCAAAGTTGATCGGCTTGCTGATGTAGTCGTCCATCCCAGCCGCTAAGCACGCCTCTTGGTCGCTCTTCATGGCTGCGGCTGTGATTGCAATGATAGGCACATGCTCGTCAGCCGACTCTTTCCGACGGATTATTTTCGTGGCCGCAATGCCATCCATGGTCGGCATCTGCAAGTCCATGAAAATTGCGTCGAATGACTGTTTGCGCCACGCATCAACAGCTTCGCCCCCATCCTCAACCAACGTCACCCGATGTCCCGAACGTTTTAGCAACTCGACCATCACCGCTCGATTCACTTCGCCGTCTTCTGCCAACAGAATGGAAAGCGGTCGGGCGTTCACTCGCTGCTCTTGGGACACATCCTTCGGTCGCTCTTTAGCTTGCGTTCGGACCTTTTGAATCGCTTCGATCAACTCGCCTTGCAAGACCGGTTTCTGCAAATAAACCGCGATCCCCAGTTCGCGAACACGGACCAAATCGCTGGCCTGATTGTTTGAAGTCAGCATGATCAATGTTGGCTCCGCGCTCAACGTAACGGCTTGTTGTAAATCACTCCGCAGCAATTCAACAAACTCAAAGCCATCGCGCTTAGGCATCATTCGGTCAACAATCACAACGTCAAATGGAGTGGATGAAGCGACCGATTTGCGCCACAGCTCCAACCCAGCGTCAGCATCGCTCGCCAGCCCAACGGACACGCCGTATCGCGATAATTGTTCTTCCAAGATAACAAGGTTAGTAGGATTATCATCAATGACCAGCACACGCTGGATACTCAGCGCGACTGTCCCTGGCCTTGCACCCGCTTGCTCAGCCGTTACCGCCCGAAGGGGCAGCTGGAAGTGAAAAGTCGCGCCTGCCCCCAGCTCACTTTCCACCCAGATTTTCCCGCCCATAATTTCGATGAGCTGCGACGAAATGGCTAAGCCCAGGCCCGTTCCTCCAAAGCGACGCGTAGTCGATGCGTCGGCTTGAGTGAACGCTTCAAAAATTGCCGATTGTTGGTCTTTGGCAATTCCAATCCCAGTGTCGCGAACCGAAAATAATAACACGCCAGTTTCAAGCGAAGATACGTGAACCGATACTTCACCCTTGTCCGTAAACTTAATGCCATTGCCGACCAAGTTCATCACAACTTGCGAAAGCCGACCCGGATCCCCGAGAACGTAATCGGGCACGTCCGCATCGATTTGCAGCAATAATTCCAGCGATTTCTGCGATGCTCGCGCGGCTTGGCTCTTTACCGCATGCCCGACACAGGATCGCAAATCAAACGGGAACTCTTCAACTTCTAACTTCCCCGCCTCAATCTTTGAAAAATCTAAAATGTCGTTCAAAATTCGGAGAAGAGAATGGGCTGACTGTTGCATCATCATCAGAAACGATCGCTGCTGGTCGTCCAACGTCGTTTCACCCAGCAGCTCGGCCATACCAATCACACCGCTCATCGGAGTCCGAATCTCGTGACTCATATTCGCTAAGAATTCGCTCTTGGATTGATTCGCTCGATCTGCCTGGTCACGAGCCACTCGCAGTTCCGCTTCAATCGACTTCAGTTCGGTGATATCGCGCGAGACACCAAAGGTTCCGACCACATCTCCAGCTGAATCTCGCAGCGGCATCTTCGTCGTCGAGCACCAAGTATCGTCATGGTCAGGCCAAGTCTCGCGCTCGATCAAGGACACCAGCGGCCGGCCAGTGTTCATAATCTCAAGTTCATCACGGCGAGCTTGATCTGCGTGCAGTGAAGTAAAAATGTCAGCATCGGACTTGCCGATGATCGTCGCAGGTTCAGCGATATGAAATTTCTCAGCCATACTTCGGCTGATCCGAACAAAGCGACTTTCCTTGTCCTTGAAATAAATTGAATCCGGAATGTTGTCGAGTAACGCGTGTAGCAGGTAGCGTTCCCGCTCCAGTTCGATCTCCGCTTGCTTGCGTTCCGACGCATCCCAAAACAGAATCTGCACTCCGCTCACTCGCCCATCGGCGTCAAGTAACGGCCCCTTAACGATCTCGATCCAGTTACCCTGTCCATTCGCATCAATGTTCTCTTCGAATTTGTGCAGTACTGCACCCGTTGCCAAAACTCGCCGATCATCTTCCGCATAACGGTCCGCCACTTCTGCGCTGAACAAGTCATGGTCTGTTTTTCCGACAACTTCCGCGAGCTTTAAATTGCGTCGATCCAGATACATCTTGTTGGCATAGATACGTCGCCCCTGCGCATCCTTTAGCAGTAAATTGATTCCCAAGCTATCGATGATCGAGCGAAACCGAGCCTGTGATTGTTGGAATAGTTGTTTCGCGGATCCCTCCTCATTTGGCAAACTTGCGATGATCATGATTTCATCAGGCATTCGACAAACCGTGTGTACACTCACTGGCCCCGAAATGCCTGTTAAACTTTTCAAGCCGAGTGTCACAGCCTCGCTTGAGTGAACATCCTCTCTAAATAGTGAAAGTAGAGCATCCGCACTATTGAGTTCAACTAAGTGCTTCCACCAACCTTCTGCTTGTAACTCTTCAACGCGCCAGCCGAGTAGGTCCCGGGCAATCGAGTTCAAGTAGATCAAACGCTGGCCGTCGCGTGAACAGACTATCACTAAGTCGCTATGCCGTTCGAGAATTGACTTCGGCAGCAAATGGAAACGTACGCTGGATTCTTCAACAGAAAGTTGACTCATCTGAAAATCTGTTTGTTCAGCTATTTAATAAAGACATGAAACATGCGCCACGCGTAAGTTAGGATATGCTGTAGCTGGTTTCGTAAGAAACCGGACGCATTAGCCAACACACTCCTTCATCCGGTTTCGCACGAAACCGGCTACACAACTTTGCTTCTTAGACCTGCGCATTAGGCTCTGGCTGAACAGTGTTTAATCAATGTGACTTCGTTACCTTTTTCATTGTACGTCACTTTGTCCATAAAGCTATGAATCAGCACTAGGCCGCGTCCGTGGCTTGCGTCTAGGGCTTGAGACGCGTTCAAATGCGTCAGCTTGTTAACATCAAAACCATGCCCTTCATCGCGTACCGTCACTCGTAACATGTCTCGCATCAAACGCGCGTCGAAATGCACTTTGCGTTTCTTGTACGGCGACTGTCGCATTCGCTGCTCAACCAATTCCTTCGCACCGTCAATTTCACACTCTTCTTTCCACTGAGCGTGAGGTAGTTCAAGATTGCCTCGATAAAGCGAATTTGACAACACATGCCTGAGGGCCATGCTCACTCGATGACGATCCGTTCCACTCAACAACTCCATTCCTGCCGCCATGTGCATCGTTAAATCAATCACTGGCTCGATGAGATCGGGGTTACAGGGTAAATCAAAAATCAGTCGATTCTCGGTCAGGTGCTCGATCAACTCGGCATAGCTCCGATCAGTCCTGAGTACACCCAGCACATCTTCAACGGTCCCTAAAAGCATTTCCGTCAACATGGACTTTGGTACGTAAGCCGCTGCGCCATGCTTGAGAGCTTCCGCAGCCAGTCGTTCTGACCCTTGGGCCGTCACGAGCAGGACTGGGATTTGCGGAAAATCCGCTTGCATCTTCTTGATCAGTTCTAGGCCGCTGAGCAATGGCAATTCCAAATCGGTGACCACCAGTTCATTAAAGCCATCGGCCAAACGCTCCAGAGCGACCGTTCCATCGTCGACACAAGTAACCGTATGCGACGCCGATTCAAGTAACAGCTTCATCTGCATCGCTTGAGTCGCACTGTCTTCAACTAAAAGAATGTTCGACATGCTAGTCCCTTGTAATAAGGAGGGTTAATAAGCAAGATTGCAGGCGGGAGCCCCGTAGTCTACCAAGTTCAGTTGTCATTTGCGACAATTTTGCGAGCTTTCTCTGCCACTGATCCCGCTGTTGAAGCTGCAAAATCATTCAGGTTACAATGGCAGGTGCAGTTTAATCGACTCCTCAGCCAAACAAACCATTTAGAGGGCAACCGCGATGTCGACCCGCAATGAATTCAGCAACAGGGAACTCAGCAAAACGGAACTCGGTGGAAAGGAACTCGGTGGAAAGGAACTCGGTAGAAGGAATTTTATAGGCGGCTCACTGGCCGGTGCTGGGCTAGCGGCTGTCGGTGTGACTCGCGCTGTGGCTGAATCTGCGGAACCGGTGAGCAACAACGGGCAGCGACTACCGCGAGAGGTATGGATTGCCAGCGTTTCTCATGAAGGCCTGGAAGCGGCAACGCCGGCTGCCATGGGCAGGAAGATGCTGCAGCGGATGGAAGAAATCGTTTCAATGCAGCCCGATGTCATTTGCTTGCCGGAAACCTTCCTGGTGTCGAACCTTACCCAAGCAGCTCCATCGGCAAAGCAGGTGGCTGAGTCTCCGATTGGGGAGTTGCTTCGCCCGTTTGCAGACTTTGCCCGCGCTCACCACTGCTACGTCGTTTGTCCGCTCCATACTCGGGCTGCTGACAAAGTTTACAACGCGGCAGTATTACTGGATCGCGCCGGCAAGGTAATGGGAGAATATCGCAAAGCGCATCCTACAACGGGCGAGCTTGACAGCGGTATTGCTCCTGGCCCGCTAGAGCCGCCAGTGTTTAAGACTGACTTTGGGATTGTAGGTATGCAAATCTGTTTTGATATCGAATGGTCGGAAACTTGGCGAAGCCTGCAGCAATCAGGCGCTGAGATTGTGTTTTGGCCGTCGGCCTTTGCTGGTGGACAGAAGGTCAACGCCAAGGCTTGGCAACACCAATACTGTGTCGTTTCTAGCACGCTTAAGGACACTACCAAGATTTGCGACGTTACCGGCGAAGAGCTGGCACGAACTAGCCGCTGGAATCGATGGGTATGCGCAAAAGTGAATTTGGAAAAGGCTTTCCTGCACACTTGGCCCTATATCGGTCGTTTCGATGAGATACAAGCCAAGTACGGACGCAAAATCAGCATCCGAAATTTTGCAGAAGAAGAGTGGTCTATTTTGGAGAGCCGATCTGCGGATGTAAAAATCGCAGACGTACTCAAGGAATTCGAATTGCTAACTCTCAGAGACCACTTGAAAACCGCTGATAACCAACAATGCCGCTGTCGCTAGTAGATGAAAATTTACCCAAGTAGCAGTGTATCTTGGAGCCTGCTAGTCGGGAGTGATTGCTACGTGCTGACCCGCTACTCCCCTTCGCCCCGTACTCGGGGAGAAGGGGTCGGGGGATGAGGGGCTTGTATTGATGAGCTAATCGCATGGTCGATCTGAGCTAGAACCCAATCGGTTTCAGTCTCGACTTGCTTACCTGTAAATCGCAGCACGCGTATGCCTTGTGAATGCACAAACCGATCACGGGCTTCATCGTGAAGTCTACCTTGCTCAGTGAAGTGATCGCGTCCATCGATTTCGATGACGAGTTTTTCTTCAGCGCAATAGAAGTCAGCGGTATACATGCCAATGGGATGTTGCCTGCGGAATTTCTTGTTGCATCGACCTCGATTACGAAGCAACTGCCATAGCAACTCTTCGTAAGTGTTCTGACACTGACGCAAGTGACGAGCGAACTGTTTCTGGTCCATTGGCTTCATTGCATTTCTCCCAACTCGATTCAGTACTCGGGCTCCTCATCCCCCGACCCCTTCTCCTCGGAGTACCGAGGAGAAGGGGAGACGCAAATTCTGAGTGAAACTTTACTCCTATTGATACAGCGCGCTTGAGGCACTTGCTTGATCCTTACAAACGTCGAAAAACCTTGAAAGACATAATGACTGAGTCGACCACTTCGGAATCGGAAAAATAGTTTCTACGCAGTTAGTTGTTATGACATGCGATTGGCTAATCGAGCCTAGTGACTGGATATGCATCGCGAAGCGTCGTACAAAGTCACCGCGTTCCAACTTGAATGTATTATTATCACCGGCCTTGTAGTCTTTAAAGCGAGTGGTTACTTATTCACCATCGTATGAAAGATAGTTACCACGAAGTCCCCGCTACTCCCCCGGCCCTGTACTCGGGGAGAAGGGGTCGGGGGATGAGCGACCGTCTAGTGGGTAGTCAAGTGGAAGAGTCTAAAATCTCTTCCTCCGATTGAAATTCTTGGAGGCATGTAGCGCCAATGCTCGGATTTTTTAAGGCATAACGTCGGTAACGCAATGTTTGCTTTCCTACTTCCACCTCGATTCAGTACTCAGGCTCCTCATCCCCCGACCCCTTCTCCTCTGAGTACCGAGGAGAAGGGGAGACGCAAATTTTGAGTGAAACTTTACTCCTATTGATACAGCGCGCTTGAGGCACTTGCTTGATCCTTACAAACGTCGAGAATCCTCACTTCAATCGATATCTCTCGCGGGGCAATACAAGGCCAGTACCTAAGCGTTTGAGTTCGAGCTAAGCCTTATTTGCCCAGTATTCGCAAGTAGTACACAAGTTGCTGTATATCTTGTGGGCTGAGTCGTTCGCGGAAGGCGGGCATATCCGGACTAAGTTTTAGTGCGCCGCCCCCCTCACGAATGACCTTCGCAATTCGCTCATTGTTAACGCTGTTCTGCCACTCAGCGAGCTTGAGATTTCGTGGACGAATTTTGAGCGTGCCAGCAATGTGTCCATTTCCACTTCCATCCCCATGGCAAGACGAGCAGTGCAAACGAAACAAGTCCGAGGCGGGCAGATGCACGCTCTCGTTGCTAGAGGTGGGACGGCAGCCTAGACAAGTCGTCAGTAAGAGCAGAGCCCAAAGTTTGTGGAGCGAACGCATAGATAACGTTTAGGTATGGGCTCAAGAGAGACGCAAGCAAAATTGTTAAGCGTGACACTTATTTACCACGCAACCTAAACAAAAAACGCTGACAGGGAAGACCCTGCCAACATTCAAGGCAAATCAACAAACCATGCTGTCGATTACTCAGTTAGACCGTTGACTTCACCGCCAGCACTTGTACCCAAGGCGCCCCATATGCCGTATGGCGATGGACCCGATGTAGGAACCGGTCGCGACAAGTTGCCGGTGTCGATGCTATCAGAAAGGAAGCGAACGGAACCATCGACGTTCACGCTGTTCACTCCGCCAGTGTGGTAGCTATTGGCGGAGTAGATACCTTCTTGCCATTCGCCTTGTGCATTGGCACACGACGGAGCATTAGGTGGCAGGATAGTAGTGAATCCGCTATTCATCGTGAAGCCCGAAGCCCATGATTCGCCATGGCGATGATGTGACGGTGGCAACGGACCTACAATCGTGCCATTGGGGCCCCTGGTTTGCATACAGGCAATGGGTGAAGCACGAAATGTTGCTTCCGGCATCATCGTGTAGTGACCCTTAATTCTACCTTCCGCTAAGAAAATGGTGATCTCACTAAACATGATCGTATTACTGGTGCCGTCCGTAACCGAAGCATGCGCTTTTGCACGTCCTCCGGTACGCATTCCTGGCTCGCCCCAAATGATACCGAACATTCCACGCGGCCTGGTGCTTCCCCATTCGCCATTGCCAGCACCATCTTCTCCACGCGTAGAGTCGCCGAAGTTGGTGGCATAGTTAACAGGTGCTTGGTCATTGCTCCAACCGTTGCCTTGCGCTCCAGGATCGGACGGGCAAAGGAGCGCGGGTATACGAGTTTTGTAGAACGAATAAGGACGCAGTGAATGCGGCCCAAAAGATCGGGCTCGTGTCATTCCGCCTTCTAGAGGACCGGCAACGATCGAATTGTAGAGTGCGGTCTGTTCATATTGCGGCAACATTTGTAACCATGCACTGTGATGCCCGCGCGAACTCTCCCAACTACCGTCCCAGTCAGCAGGCTGTACGATTGGGCCGTTCATCGCTGATGGGAATACTCTGTAAGTGCTTTCATAGTTGTGGGCCGCCAAGCCCAGCTGTTTCAAATTGTTCGAACACTGCATTCGCCTTGCCGCCTCGCGTGCCGCTTGCACGGCCGGAAGTAACAAGCCGACTAGGATTCCGATGATGGCAATGACCACCAACAGTTCAACAAGAGTAAAGCCGTGCGATTTATTTTTCCGCATTGAACGAGTCACGATTCCTCCCTCGAAATTAATGAAGAAACAACTTCGCCTAACCCAATTACTGGTGAGGCAGTTGCACAACAAGAAGAACACGATTCTCAAGGTAACACTAGCTTTCAAAGAAAGCAATATAAATGTTTAGAAATATGAAAATCCCACTCCAAATTCACTATGTGGTTCTTAGCCCCTTTCATGCGCTTTTAGGCCCGATCCCCGGGCAAACTACAGAACTCCACCCATTCCCCACCTTTGGCGGTGGTGGTTTTTGCTTGCTAAATGCTCAGTTTCGCAGGGATTAAGCAATTTGCGGCTGGATTACTTTTAGGTTGAGCAGGAGAGCGGTTTCTCCCTCCTCGCGCCTTCAGCGAAGCGCATCATGGAGATTCGACAATGACCGCGAATTGCGACGGCTTTAGTTGCACGTGAGTCGTTCGTCCGGAAGGCCAGCGAATGTCTGCGTTAATAATCGCCTCACCTGATTGCAAACCAAAATGCAGAAAGTGGTGCCCTTCGCACTGATAGCTATGGCCACTGCGGAGCTGTGCAATTTGCTTTTTTCCTAGCTGTTCAATTTCAACTTTGGCTCCTAGAGCGTCGCGATTGGAATCGATACCGATTAACTGTATTTGAACAAAACTGCCCGACGGGGAATCATTTTTCAATATCGTGGGAGGGCTTTTCGAGTTCAGAGCCACAACATCCTGTTTACCATCGCCGTCTAGGTCGCAACTAACCAAGCCGCGAGTCGACTCGACCACCAGTGCTCCGCTTCCCCAGACTTTTCCTGCATCGACAAGCTGCCCCTGGCCCATATTTTTCAAAACTACATTCGGTACACGAAAAGAGGTAGTTGAGCTGGTACCCACGCGTTTTTCTCGCAGCGGATCGAGGTGTCCTGTGGCAATAATCAGGTCAGGCGTAGAGTTGTTATCAAAGTCGGCTGCCGCAACACCCCACTTTACATGGGGAAAGGTGGCCTCCGAAGCGCCAGCTCGCAAGGTTGCATCTTCGAAAGAACCACTCCCCAAGTTTCGATAGTAGGTAGCGAATTCTTCAGAAAACGAAGTGACAAACAGATCCAGTCGTCCGTCTTGATCGAGATCCACAAGCTCGACTCCCATCGACGCCTGCGCCTTTCCTTTGAAGTCCACTGCTAGTCCAGCCAAAAGCGCTACCTCATTAAAATGTCCGTGACCGTCGTTTTCGAACAGGAAATTCTCCTGGGTGTCGTTGGCGACATAGACATCGATATCGCCATCATCGTCGTAGTCAAAAGTCACGAGCCCCATACTTCGGCCTGCAAACGCATCAATGCCGGATTGAGTCGAGACATCGCGAAACGTTCCATCACCCAGATTTTCAAAGAGTGAATCCGGATCAGGCTCGAAACTCAGTGGGCTCGGGTAAGACGGCAAGCCCTTATGCACATGCAGGCGATGCAAGCTGGGATTAAAACGAATGTAGTTTCCTACATACAGATCCAGATCGCCATCGCCGTCCATATCGAAAAAACTGGCCCCAGCACCAACTCGCTGTCCGTTTCCCACCGCTGCATAGTCAGTCACCTCAAGGTATGTTCCATCACCGTTATTGCGATACAGAATGTTTCCGCCGTAATTGTTCAAGTAGATATCGATAAAGCCGTCGTTGTCATAATCGGCACAAGCAATGCCCAGCTCCATATGCGAATCGCCTACTTCGGCCGCCTTCGTGACATCTGTGAATTTCCAGTTTCCATTGTTGCGATAAAGGGCATTCAACTTGGGAGGTTGGTCCGGCGTGGCTTGAATCGGAGCTCCATTGAGAAAGTAAATATCTAGGTCTCCGTCGGAGTCGAAATCGATTACTGCTAAACCGGCGCTCATGCTCTCAATCAGAAAATACTGACCCGTACTTCCATCTGTGTGAACAAAGTCGATGCCTGTTTCGCGCGTGACATCGTTTAAGACAATCGACGATGGTGGTTGGGGATGCAGCGAGTTGCCCAAGTTAATCCACAACAAGGCAACAAGCAGCTTTCGAATAAAGGTGGGTCTGCACATTGCTTAGGGTTTCTTGGGCGGGTTGGCAACAGGTTGCGTTTCGCGAAGCAATGCTAAACGCTGCATGTAGACAGCATTGCCAGGTGCAAGCTCCACGGCCCGCTCAAGGGCGGCGATCGCTTCCGCCCGGCTCTCCGCAAGTTGGTGAGCAGCGGCTAACCTAGAGAAACTCTCCGCCGTAGGTTGGACATCGGCGCAGGCTTGCGAAAACTCTACCGCGTTGGAGCCATCCTGGGTCACGACCAAGTAGAACTCCGCTAAAGCTCCGAGGGCAGCAGCAGACTTTGGTTGAGCTTCCAAATATTCCTTAAGGTAGCGCTCCGCGTTTTCAGGATCGCCCATCTGGACGTACAGACGCGCGATCTCAGCCGTTACCGTGAAGTCATCGGGCTTGAGCACCGCTAACTCCCGCAACCAACGAATTGCGTCAGGCAAGCGGTCCTGATTGACGGCTAAGAACGCTAATGCTTGTCTGCAATCGACATCGGCTGCATTCATGCGACTGGCTCGAAGCAGCAGTAATTCGGCAGATGCGGCTTGTCTACCCACCAGATATACTCGAGCCATATCTACGTAAAGGCGAGCAGCATCTAGGCCGATCGCCTTGACATCGTCGTAATCCCGTCGCTCTCCTTCGCGCTGCTCGCTAACTGACTTGCGAAGTCGCAAGTATGCGTCCTGGTGGTGCTTGGCCTGCTCTTTATCTCCCAAGCGTTGCAGAACAGTTGCCAAACCCAAATGAACTTTTGAGGGATCAGCTAGCCGAGACTCTTCCTTCAGCGCTGCTTCGAAATGAGTGCGAGCGGATTGGAAATCTCCAGCCTGGGACAGTGCCCGCCCCAATTCTGCATGCGCGCCAACCTGCCGCTGATCGCGCTCTACTACCGTTCGTAAAACGTCCGCTGCCTGCTCAACTTCTGCAGCTTGCAAAAGTGCGACCCCTAAGGTCACTTGTCGCGTGAGGTCCTCGGGATCGGCCAAAACAGCGCGGCGAAAATACTGCACTGCCTCCTTCAGCTCTCCATTCAACGTGGACACATCACCCACACCGCGGAGTGCGTGCACGTAATTGGGCTCTACGTCTAATATTTTCAACCATGTCGCCCGCGCCTGCTCGACATCACCCAACTGAAATTCAACACGGGCTTGCATTTCTTGGGCTTCCAAGGAGTTCGGAAAAGTTTGCCGCAAATGCTGAGCTACCCGCCGACATTCGGCGATGATCTCCAAGCTCTTTTCAGGCACTAGTGCTGCCAAGGGTGGTGGGTTGGATGCCGGAGTAAGATTGTTTTCAGCGTTGATCGCCGCACCACTGGTCTGAGCCGCGTTTGGCATAGGCTGGGTAAGGGCGCCCGTCGGCATAGACTCCTTTGCAGCAGAGACCAAGTTTTTGGACTTCTTGATTGCTAGATCTCGATTATCCACTGCAAACCAGCCCGCAGAGCTGCCATAGCCAAGTACGGCAACCACGGTAAGCAGCAGCCCTACACCGACTCTCCATAACCAAAGCCCGAGCAACAACGGACGAGCAGGTGGAGCCTGGAGTGGTGGACTCGAAGCACTAGGAGCGTCGTCATCGAATTCCTGAGTCGGTTTCATGGAGTAACCTTCAATTCCATGGGTTGATCGCCTTCTCGAATAAGATACTCTTTGTCCGCAGCCAGCCCCTCGATGACCTGGACTGCCTGTCCATGCCAACGCACTTCCAGTCGCATAACGGTTTCTGCAGAGCCCAATCCAAAATGCAAGCGCGATCCAAAATGGCTTTGATATCCACGCCCACTATGAACTTCCAAGAGCTGCGTTCCGAATTGCGTAGTTACTAGGACTTGCGATCCGACCGCGTTGCGATTGCAGTTAATTCCCACGAGATTCAGTTCGACCCAATGTGCATCGCCCGGCGTTTCATTTCTAATCGCCGTGGGCTTCGTGCGCGAATTGAGCACAATGACATCCGGTCGTCCATCGCTGTCAAAATCTTCGATGACCATTCCGCGACTACTCTCGACGGGAAGCAAGCCGGTTCCACTGGTCATAGAAACATCCACGAATTTCTTTCCGCGCTGGTTTTCTAGTACCTTATTGGCGATTTTATAGCTAACCGTATTGTCCAGATCGTCCAAGTTGTCATGAATATGGCCGTTAGCAACAAACAGGTCTTTGTCTCCGTCGTTGTCGAAATCAGCAAAGCCGGTCCCCCAGTTCACCGCATAAAACATCCCCGCTCCGGCGCCGGTTTTCAACGTGACATCTCGAAACAAACCACCTCGCAAATTCTGGTACAGCGTGGGAAGTTGTCTGGTATACGACGTCTGGTACAGATCTGGCCATTGGTCACCGTCAAAGTCAGCCACATCAATGCCCATACTCCCTTGGGGGTCACCTCTGTAATCATAGGCAATCGCACAGTTTAGAGCGACATCTGTAAAATTACCCGTTCCATCATTCTGCCACAGCGTGTTTTTGGTGGAGTCATTAGCGACAAAGATATCTGTGTCTCCATCTTGGTCGAAATCAAAACAAATGGTTCCCATTCCCCACTCGTTAACTGCATCAATCCCAGCCGAAGCTGAGACATCTCCGAAATTCCGATCACCTTTATTCTCCAATAAGTGGCCGGGTTGCTTAGGATATAAGAGCGGACCTCCGTATACGTTGCGGCCGCGGAAATAGGAGGGCGGAATCGAGTAATCGAAATGAATGTAGCCGGCTGCGTAGATGTCCAAATCACCATCGCTGTCCATGTCAAGCATGCAGCAACCGCCGCCAACCTTATCTCCACACCCAAGACTGGGTTGGTCCAAAATGGCAGTGAACGTCCCGTCGCCGTTATTGCAATACAGTCCGTTAGGGCCGTAGTTGCTCAGGTAAACGTCTGGGAATCCGTCACTGTTATAGTCGCCAATGCAGACGCCTAATCCGAAAGCGGGATCCCCTAAACCGCTTGCGTCAGTGACATCGGCGAAACGGAAATCGCCTCGGTTGCGAAACAAGTGGTTCAGGGGTTGCGATTTGTCTACCGATTGAGGTCGATCGGCCAGTGGAAGTTGCGTACCGTTCAAAAAGTAGGCATCGATTCGGCCATCGGAATCATAGTCGAAGGAGGCCAGTCCCGACGCCACTGCTTCAACCAAGTAATGCTTTCCGGAACTGCCATCGCAATGTTGAAAATCGAGGCCACTGTGGAGGGTCGCATCGATCAACTGAAAAGGCGATTGAACTTGCCCAGTTGCCGATAGGGGACAGTCAATCACACAGCACACGGCAATGAACACAAAGCAGGGGCGGAAAGAGG
>JANODD010000271.1:0-12420 GCA_031412515.1 Planctomycetia bacterium
CGTCTTGCAGCTAGTTGAAACCGACATGACGATTTTCTTCCGGCAGTTGGCTAACTTAGAGTTGCAAAACCCAAGCGAGCATTGTGTCGATGCAGCGTACTATTCGGCGGAGCCGTTACCAGAAGAGGCACGCGTGCGAACCTCAAATTGGTTCCGCAGTTACGCAAGCCGCTTGAGCGAAGACGGCCTTAGCGACACCGAGCGCCGTGAACGCATGCATCGAGTGAATCCAAAGTTTGTCTTGCGCAATTATCTTGCACAATTGGCGATCGATAAAGCGGAAGCTGGTGATGCGAGCATGATCTATGAATTGCTTGACACCTTACGTCAGCCCTACGCCGACCAACCGCAGCGAGAAGAGTTTGCCGCCAAACGTCCCGACTGGGCCCGCAGCCGCGCCGGTTGCTCTATGCTTTCCTGCAGTTCTTGAGCTGGATGGCAGACAATCTAAAACGCACGACTTTCCCCACCCGAACACGCACCGGTTGGAATGGAGTTTTTACAGAACGTATTGGAAGTCGCCGGAGGTACTAAGAGTCGGGAGGACCGGGTGTTCCAAGAGCGGATTGCTGGCCTTGGGATGGCGGACGAATTGGATAAGATCTCGGCATCCTACTGCCATCACTATCCCATTTGCATACGCAAGATTCTGGTCGACGAGACACTGGTTTCGATGGCAAGCCCGTCTTGTCGCGACCTGGACATCGCTATCACCAGTGAATCTGTTCATGAACCTTGGTACTCCATTACGCTTTCTAACTTTGAAAAGCCGGAGAACCGACGAGCATTTGAAAATGTTTGCCAATTTCTAACTCGCAGCATGTCGCAATTGTTCTGCGCGCGACCGCATTGGGGTAAGCTCTGTATGTTAACCCCTGAGGAGTTGCGTGACCTGTACCCTCGCTTTTCAAAGTTTCGACAAGTTTGTTTGGATTACGATTCCAATCGCGTTTTCCGAAATCGCTGGACCGACGAGTTGCTAATGGATGCATAGAAACAAATCTCAGCCAATTCATCCGAGGTGCCTAACATGATTATCAGCGCTGACGAGAATGTTGTTGCTGATTTGGAGCAATACCGTAGCTATCTGCAGCTGCTTGCTGACCTGCAGCTGAACCCACGTTTGCGAGTCAAAGAAGGAGCCTCTGATATCGTGCAACAAACGATGATGGATGCGCACCGTGACTTTGCTGACTTCCGCGGTAAGACCGAATTGGAGTTACGCGCTTGGTTGAAAATGATCCTGACAAACAAGTTGCTTACCGTTGCGAGACGCTTCGCAACACACAAACGCGCAGCAGGACGTGAAGTAACTCTGCAGGATCGAGTGGACGAGTCCTCAGCCAAACTACATCGCCAGTTGGCTGCAGATCAGACTTCGCCCAGTATGAAAGTGATGAAACAGGAGCGTGCTGAGCAACTGGCCGCCGCGCTACTAATATTGCTCGATGACGAACGGGCGGCCGTCGTTCTAAAACACTATCATAACTGGTCGGTCGAAGAAGTCGCTCAGCATCTTGGTCGGACTCAAAATGCCGTGGCCGGCCTACTTCGTCGAGGCTTGAAGAAACTGCGAGAGAATTTGAGCGAAGAGATTTAGCCATGCTGAATTCAGCTGAAGGGCACAATGACGGTAATTCCGAGCGAAAGTTAAATGAAGCAATCGCAGAGTACTACCGCCAAGCGGCGTTGGGAAATGAACTCGATCGTACTGCGTTTCTTGCTAGGTTTCCTGGATTCGAACGCGAATTGGGCGAATTTCTATCAGACGTTGGAGCTATGGGCTTTGAGTATGAAAATGCACACTCGGGCGCTGAGCCCAATTCCTGCACGAGCACCGCGGTAACCACAGCATTTCATATCTCTAGCGAAGATACTGCTTGGTCTTTAGCGAGACTGAAAGAACAAGAGTATCCGATCGACTTTGGCGACTACGAATTGCTGTCCGAGATCGATCGCGGAGGGATGGGTATTGTTTTCCGGGCGAAGCATAAATCATTGTCGCGTGTTGTCGCTTTGAAAGTCATGAAATCTGGGGAGTTCGCGAGTGAAAATGAACTTCAACGATTTCGCACAGAAGTCGAGGCGGCTGCTACCGTTAAGCATCAAAATATTGTTCCGATCTATGAAATTGGTGAGGCCCGAGGGTTGATCTACTTCACCATGGATTATGTCGATGGATGTGATCTGGCCAGGGCCGTACGAGAACGTGACCTTGCTCCACGCGAAATTGTGCGAATATTAATTAAGGTTACCGACGCGGTCTCAAAAGCTCAACGCCTGGGCATTATTCACCGCGATCTGAAACCTTCAAACATACTTGTGGATGCGAACGGCGAACCGTATCTGATCGATTTTGGTTTGGCAAAGTTTGACTCGAAGGATAATAATTTAACGGGCACAGGACAGATAGTCGGTACAGCAGCCTACATGCCTCCGGAGCAAGCAATCGGACAGACCAAACTTACTCCGCAAGTCGACGTCTATTCACTTGGAGCAGTCCTGTACGCGACGGTTTCGGGGCAACCACCGTTTTCCGGTTTCACTTCATTTGACATATTGTTGCAGGTAATTCACCGTGAGCCATGCAGTCCTCGCAAGCTCAATCGCAAGGTCAATCGCACTCTGGAGAAATTGATCGTCAGGGCAATGGCAAAGAGTCCCAAAGATCGATACCCGACAGCGGAAACGCTAAAAACCGACTTACAGCGTTTTCTGATGGACGAACCAATCGCTTGGCCCAAGTTATCAATCGCTGAACGATTGCTAAGATGGTGGCGAAGAGAGCCCGCCTTAGTGGGGCATCTGTTAGGCATAGGAGTCACATTAGCGATCGTGCTGGCAAACTCCGATACTTGGTATCCTCCGATTCGAATTGGGCTTCTAGTCAGTTGGATGTTCGGCGCTTGGGTTTTTCAGCGCTTTGCGAATATTCAGCGACAACGCGAGGCCGCACACATTGGATGGTTGGCATGTGACATTGCCGTCTATACGCTACTCATCTATCTCGCCGACTCACCACGCGGCCTACTCTTAATAGGCTATCCGATGATGATCTGTATTAGCGGGATGTTTTACCGAGTTCATTACACGGTCATTGCGACTCTTCTTAGCATAATCGGCTTCTTGGTACTCTGCGCGACTGTAACAGACCCCATCAACAGCCGATCTGATTTTGTTGAGATTTACCTTTCAGGACTCGCGATTTTAGGTCTCTGCTTAGTGTCGATGATTCACCGCGTCCGTACATTAACCGATTTCCACGAAAACTAGCTCTACAATAGTGAGCCGATCCGAGAACTAGCGTTTGACGCAGCGAAACTAGGTTTGTACCAGAGCAACAATGGAAGAATGAACAACGACATGAATCCAAAGATGGAACTGCGCGGCCAATTGAGCGTTGTGACGATTGAGTCCAGTAGGCCGTACGTTACTCTTGATAGAAGTATCGCTACATAGTTAGCAAGATTCATGGCTGCGATCATCCGACCTTTTTGGTTTTCCGGTGGTCGAGATTGTAGAAACTCTTGCAAGGGTATAGCGAACAGTCCTGCGGCTCCGCCAAGCACGACCAACACAGCCAATGAACCACGATATCCAAGTAAGTGCTGCGACGCGCCAGACTGAGCCGCTGGGAAAGAGATTGCCATTAAGACGAGTGTTGAAAGCACTGTGAGTTCCCATCAAAAAGAGGACAACCAGCAATCCGCGATAGCCAGTTATCCCGTACATAAAGAACCCAATCATCCCCAATCCCATGATCCCAATTTCGGCTGTTTTCGCAAAAACAATCACTAGCCTTTTGCTGTATCGATCCGATAAATAACCTGCAATTCCAGAGAACAATACAAACGGCAGGGCAAACTAGAATCTTAGCTGGACCTACCTAGTCTTTACGTAGTTGTTGGGTGAGCTTTTTTCCTCGCTGTGTAGACTGTTGCAATAACAACGGGCGTCTGTCGCCTTTCGCTCCGCGAAAGTTGCGCCGGAAAACAGTGTTCGCGCGCCTATGTCGTGGCCCACGCTACTTTCGCGGAGCGAAAGGCGACAGACATCTCTTGAACGGCGTTCTGATCGCATTGAGGACTTGGATCGCAGCAACGATCAATCACCGAATCTCGTAAAGTAATAGGAATTTCATTTAAACAGCGGTCTGTCATCGCGCAGATCGCACCTAAGTCCGATGGGACGGGTACGTAAGGGCCACTTTCGAATGGACCTAGAGTTAATTCTTTAGTTAGGCGGGCAGCTGTATTTAAGTACCGAGACATGTGGCTAAAGGAGAGAGCTAAAGTGGAAGAAGGTATCAGCCTTAATTAAGGCGAAACTGGCCAAACCGAACCCTGTTTAACCCGAACTTCGGAATCCTTGCCTTTCCGGCGACGAAACCGCCAATATTTACATGCAAAATGCGGACTATTCCTGAAAATCAGTCAGAGTATGCAATGGTTTTAACGGACTATCAAAGTCGCGGAATAATAATGAACGCTTAAACTGATTGGTGATGGTGTAACAACAAGGATCAAATATCATGAGTGACACCATTGCGTTGGTTTTGGGAGTATGCCTTTTCCTACTTCTGTTGACTCTCATCGGACACGGCATCTGGCTGCTTGTGTTCGGCTTTGTCAGGGCGGTTTTGGGCACGCACTGTAAATTCTGTAAGGAGAAATATCTCGGCGCAAGTTGCACCTGCCGCGAAAGCGTGTTGTTTTCGCTTTCGCAATTGCGCAGCGAGCCCGAGTCCGAACTGCCAAGTATCAAGAAGGATATCGAGGCAGCGGAACGTTTGATCGCTGCGACTAAGTTTCACAATTGGTTGGACGACGCGCAGATCGAAAGACTTGAGACTCTTACCAAATCGCTCAAGAATCGCATACAAGAACCTCGGCCTCAAGCCACAATGCCAATCGCGGCATCTCTGGGTGAAGCGATCACCACGAACGAGGTTTTGAATCAAGAACCGACAATCGTTGCGTCCGTTGTGGGAGATCAGACGCATGTGCCGCAGGCTAAAACCGCTCAAGTTCACGCGTTAGACACGGAGTACGAAACAGCCAAGCCACGACCAATTCAGGCTCCGATACAGCAGAGACTAACCGCTGGATTGCTCAAGTCGTTTATGGAGCAGTCGAATATCCGATGGGTTGAACTAATTAGTGCGGCCTTGATCGTGATCTGTTCAGTTGGTTTGGTGATCAGTCTGTGGAGCACTCTGTCGAGCACCAGTCGCTTTTTTCCGTCGCTTGTTTTCTTGATGGCAACCGTGGCTGTACATGGCGCTGGGCAGTATACGCTGCGGCAGTGGAAACTGCGCACGACATCGCGGGGCATTTTGCATATCGGTCTGATGCTCATTCCACTTGCGGTACTCGTTGGCATTCTATTGTCTCGACGGCAGGATGGTGCGCCGGCTATCGACGTATTCACGATCGTGATCATGGGAATTGGAACTGTCGTTTATGGGGCGCTCGCGATCACTGCTTGTCAGTCGCTATTTGCGCGGCGTTGGTTGATTCCGTCTGTCCTTACCATCGTCGCAGGCTTGACATTACTCCCTATCAATTACTTCGGTGAACGACAGATGTTCTCGCATGGACAAACGGCATGGACGCTAGTGCCAGTGCTGTTGGTCAGCATGTGGTCGGCTATAGCAATGAGCCAATCCAGCTTGAACTGTCTTGGTGGCATGCCGTCTGGAAGACAACGCCGAGTTGCGGGTATCGTGGTCCAGTCACTGTTTGCGACACTTGTTCCATTCGTATTTTGGTCTGTGCAGGCAAGATCACTGGGCGGCGCTGGCCAGTGGTGGTGGGTGGTTACTGGCATCACCGCTGCGACATGGGTCGCGTGGGGATGGTCAGCGAGTTCATTTGAAGTTCGCAGTATCAATGCGTTGAAAGTGAAGATCAGCGAAAGCCCAAGACTTGGCAGCAGTTGGTTTCGGGTGTCAGCTTGGTTCATCGCATCGCTCTGTTCAATATTCTTGATCGTCGCGATTTGGCAGACCGGCGCGAACCGAATCTCGCTCTCGCTGCTACTGTTTGGAGCGGCGGCTTGGTGGTTGGTTCATGGCTGGATCTGCCAATTGCGATTGGGAATCGTGGCGGGGGGAGTCGCTTTGCTTACTGCGACGACTCTAGTCCTCGAGACTACGATTGGCAAAGGTCTACTGATTCAAAGTACTGACTGGATCAGTTTGCTTCGTATTGGGATACTCACCAGCTTAGGCGTCCTGGCCTTGATCGCAACGACAATGGTCCGGCGTATATCTTTGACAAACGGTACGCCACTCGCGAGCGGCATATTCATTAAGCGAGGCCAACCATCTCTCGCTACCGTTCTTCCGCAACTTCAGATTGCAGGAGGAGTGGTGATCGGTGCTGCTGCGGTTCTTACAGTGGTTGCCAGTCTTGTTCCCATTGGCGCGACGCCCTATGGAGGCAATTGGGCCGCGTTGCTGTTGGCCATATACGGCGTACTTGCAACTGTTACTGGGATTGTGACGTGCCATTGGTTTGGATCAACGTTGCTGCTGCGTTGTTTAGTTCCTGTTGGTCAAGCGATATTGTTGCTCGCCACTGTAAGACTCTGCCAAACAAGTCCTTTGCTGGAGGGATGGCTAGGCGACTTGCGACCAACTCGATCATGGGCTGTGGGTACCGCGAAGCTGGCTGTTGTGTGGTCGGTATTGGCAGCGATGATCAGAGTGGTCGTCGATCGACGCGGCTCGCAAGCTGTAATGAACGATGTGCCTTTAAGCGTAGCGTCTTCGCAAAAATGGAATGTCGATTGGCTCTGCGGTGGCGCGTGTGTATCGGGTGTGTTGAGCGCGGTTGCGATTTGGTCGAATCCTGATCATCTACGATTGGCCAGCTTTACTGGATGGTTCTTGCCGGTAACCTGCTTCGCAGTTTTCGTCAGTTGGCGACGCACTGAATGGCGCGAAATCACGTTGATCGCTCTTAGCCTTTGGACTGGCTCAGTGGTTTTCGCAACTGGGCATGTTTACGGTTGGTGGCTCGACTTAGGCCTGGCCGGCACGATCGCTGTGTTTGTTATGGCGGTAGTACTGACGATGGCTGGCTTTGAGTATGCGATTGAGTCCATTAAAACTAGGTTTCGAAACGACTGGTTAACGGCAGAATCCTATTGGGCGTCTGCGACGTTAATCGCATGCTGCTGGATCAGCGTTCTGGTATCACTGTTGGGGTCGGCAATACCACGCGTCGCCATTTCTTTGGGAATGAACTATGACCTAACGAATTCATCATTCGCCCTGCAACCGCTTGGCAATGTAGGTATTTGTCTAGTACTGCTGAGTGCAGTGGTTCTAACCGGTATGTCGGCTCGGGTTGGCAATAAGCACGGTCAAATGTTCGTGTTGGACTCGACCGCGACACTGCCTATCGCCGTTGCTTTGGCGTTGGCTGCTTGGTTTGCACCACCCTATTCACTGGCCGCAGCGCTTTGGTCGGCTACGGCAATGCTCGTTGGCAGCGATCTATTTCAATTCGCCTCGCAGAAGTGGCAAGATCGCTCGAGCCGAGCTTGGCAACAACTGGTAATCACAAAGCAGAAAGTTGAACGCGAGTTTCAATGGCTTCCACTGGGGCGCGGCGGCTTGATGGCGATGATGATGATTGGCACCTTCGCGGTCATCGCTTGTTGCGTAGCAGGAACTCTTCCTTCGCAGCTTTTGGCTGTTGGCGGTAGTTGGTGGAGTCGCGTAGCGACATTGTTTGTGCCACTTGGTCCAGCGATTGTGTTTGGATTCTCGCGCTGGTTGTTCAGCGTATGGAATGGCGAGCAACATCAGGTTACCACGGCCAGCGGTATGTTCGCGTCTATTGCAGGCGCGTGTATCGCGGCTTTGGCTCTTGTCGGTGGCCCCACTTGGCCCAGCACAACTATTGTACTGATTCAGAGCTTTGCTTTGATGATCGCCATGATTGCTTGGGCAAGTATTGGCTTCACTGCAACTCGCAATTTCCTCGGGCTGCAGCATGTTCTCGGTAACAAAGTCAACCAACGTGAGCTATTTTCAAAGTCGTTGAAGGGGGCGCGCTGGCAGAGATGTGAAAAATCGAGTTGGACGCTCGCCCTTTGCGCGCTCTGCACTGTGGTGACATTGTGCATAGGTGCCGCTTATGTTGCGATTGCCTATCCGATCGTCAAACTAGCTGGTGTGGATCGCCTTGGCGGTCCAGCGTTCATCATCACAACGATCGTGACCCTGTGCCTTTTCTGGTGGCTGAGTGCACGACGCGGTGCCTCTCATTTTGGAATGCTAGCCGCTGCACTGGGATTGATATCGCCGATCGGTGCGACGGCCTACGCAAACTGGCTGATCTCCACGCCAGCGAGAAGCAACCCTGTGGCCCGCGACTTCGAACCACTGCGAATGCTTATTGTCCTGTGGCTAGTGTCGCTTGCGATTGGATTTATCGTGCGGTTAGTCGCGGCCATGAATCGCAAGACGCTATCGGGACTGGGCGAGTTCGCATGGATTGCGCTCGCATCGATTGTTGGTGGTCTCGCGCTCGTGAGCACGACTCAGGACCCGAACGCAGTTTGGCCTTTCGCTGAACTGTCGAGCCTTGCTTTGATCATCGTATTAAGCAGCGTCGCGTCGGGACAAGCTTGGCGCGGGCACGTGGCGGCTTTTGCAGCGGCAGCGGGTATGTCAACTTGGTTGTTTCATCACACGGGCAAAGATGAAATGCAACTTCTGTGGAATATCTTGTGGGGGCCGACTTGGGTTGCCTTAGTCGCAATCGCCGCGAAGTTGCTTGTCGAACGAACCCGCGATTCGAAAAGTGATTCCGAACAAGCCAGTCGTTTGCAGTGGTCAGTAGATCAATCCGTCAGTTTACTTGTACCGATTGCTTCGGCCATTCTCAGCTTCCTGTGGATTGTCATCCACTACGGATTTATTGCAGCTCCTTCAGCATTGTATTGGGTGATACTGGGCCTATCGGGGGCCGGAGTTGCACTTGCGGTCGCGCGACTTTGGGAACTGCAAACTGGGAAACGCGGGTTAGCGTTCTATTTCAACCTTGTTTCTCTTGCACTGGTCTTTGCGTCTATCATTTCAATCCACCAAGGTTTACCACAGATGCATGTGTGGTTGATCTGGTTGGCCAGCGGTCTAGGTGCGATGGCAATTGTCGCTGGATTACTACGCGAGATGGTTCGCGAAGCTTCAATGCTCGCTGCAACGCTGAAGTTTGGCTCCATCACGGAACCTGCCAAGCTTCGGCATGCATTGCACTGGATGCCAGCCCTTCATGCAACCGCCTCGCTCCTTGCACTCGTCCCCAGCATCTTGTTGGTGCTGTCGTTTGATGAGCGAACCATGCGAGTTGCCGCGACGATTTTGCCATTCCTTGGCGCTCTGACAATTCTGCCGATCGCATTTGAACGCAGCATGGTTGCCTTCCGTTACATAGGCCTATCGCTGATTTCATCTTCGTTAATATTGCTTTGGTGGGCCGACTTACCGAGTGCTTGGTCAGTGACGGACGTCAAGGGTGCTTGGATGTTTGTACATCGGGCTTTCGTGGCATTCTTACTGCTGGGAATCGCTTATCCAGTGTTGGCCACGTTAGTCCGCAACAAAGCGAGCTGGGAAAAACCACTGATGCACGTTGGCTGGTCGTCGTTTGTGATCGGCATAGCGATCGGTGTCGTCATGCTGGGCGGTGAAGCCGCGAAAGTCTGGAACACCGTTGCTGCGAGCGCGACTTTAGGAACAAAATGGATGACCATGATTGCTTGGATCGCAGTGACCGCGCGGCTCCTTCAATTCGCCGCGATCCCACACAGTACCGATCGCGAAGCATCGGAAACAGCTAGGAAAACCGCTGTTTATTTCGCCGAACTGAGTCTGGCATTTCTTTGCGGCGCGTGCTACTTCCACTTTCCCGAATTGTTTAGCGGGATATTTGTGAAGTGGTGGCCGTTGGTCGTTTTCGCTATTGCGATGATCAGCGCCGGAGTTGGCCAATGGTTGCAACGGATCAATCAAAGGATTATTGCCGATCCGGTTGGTCGCAGTAGTCTGTTGTTGCCAATCATTCCATTGGCAGGTGTGTGGTGGTTCCATCCCGACGGAGCCGAATGGCTTTGGAGCGATTGGGGGCGGTACTCGTTCCTGTTGCTGTCTGCATCGTTGCTGTACGGAATTCAGAGTTGGATACGCAATTCGATCGGACTCCGCGCTTTGGGCGTAACATTGATTCTCTTTTCATTCTGGTGTTTCTTGCAAAGCGATCCCAACTTGCAGTTCACTGAGCATCCGCAGTTTTGGATACTCCCTCCATCGCTTGCTGCGCTGTTGTTTACAGAACTTAATCGCAAGCGCCTTGCCGACAGCGTCGTCGTCGCCACTCGTTATGTAGGTGTCTTGATGGCGTACTTAAGCAGTACGGCGGAAGTGTTTTTGAGAGCTTTCGAAGGCCAACTATGGCAACCCATCTTGTTGCTCGCTTTGGCGCTTGTTGGCGTTGTCGCAGGCATCATCCTGCGAGTTCGCGCGTTTCTATTTTGCGGGCTGGCGTTTACGATGATTGCCTTACTAGGAATGGTGTGGCATGCTCAGCAAGCCATCGGCCAAGTCTGGCCCTGGTGGGCATTTGGCATCGCCACCGGCATCAGTTTGATTTTTATGCTCGGATACTTCGAAAAGAACCGCCCCAAAGTCGTCGCCTACTTGGAACATTTCAAGCAGTGGGAGCAATAAGTTGGCGTTTGACTCATAGATGTCTTTTGCGAATAAGTACTACCGATTTACTTATCAGGACTTGACGCGATGCGTTCGAGGATACCGGCTTACATCAACCCAAGTCGAAGAGCTATACACGGCGCCAAATCGTGGTTGCTGCTTGGTTCGAAGCGTTGGGACGAATTTAAGCTCAGGAAGTTTCAATCCCTAACTCGCACCGGTGGGGCACGCCGGAGCGCAGGCCAACAGTCTCATAACAAAGTGACACTACTACGCGCACGGTCTGCCACATTCCCCAGCATGGCGAACCGGCGCACATCCTAAATCGTCCTTGGTACGTCCGACGGTAGCCTATGGGACAACAATGTGAGTTATCACGTCCGAATTGATCCCAGCCGCTAAATTTACCGTGTGGACACGAATGGTATGGTGGCCCTTGGAGAAAGGCGTGAGCATCAGCCAGTAACCGTCGGCAACCTGAGGAAAGTACTGGCCTGCCGGAATGCCAAACACCGCTCCCTCAGGCATGGTGATGCTGAACGGGTCTGGCGAAAAAGCGCGATATCTCCGCACATTTTGGACTGGCGTTCCGTCGATCCACACTTCCACTACTTCGGCGGCGGTCGTTGCGGCGGCAGCCTTCTCACGCAACATTTTCACATCACAGGGTACCCCGGGCACCGTCGGGTCACAATCAAACACACCTGCTCCGAAGATCCAGTTATGCGCCGGCATGAAGATGGACTTGCCATGGGGGACATGGACGGTACGTTCAACTGAGTTTCCGAAGGTGCCCGCCAGGAACCAGACTGGTCCACTTTGTCCGACGCCCGCAAGCGTGCCCGTCGTATCCATCAATGGGTTCTGCGCTTCCGGAATTGCCAAGGCCCATTGCCACCAAGCAGCACCCCACTCTCCGTAGGTTTTGCCATGCGAGTTGGAGTTAGGTGGGACTATACCCGGATTCTGATTTCCTACCGCCTGCAGGTTGACTGTGGTTGCGCCCAGCCATATAAAGCTGCATGCGACGAGAACGATCCTGCGGAGTGAGCGGTTAACGAACTGGTTTTGAGACTCCACGTGTTGTACCCCTTACAGTTGGTGGAGGTTTTCGGAGACGCTCTATTTTGCCGCGGCCATCTCCCCGACAAGTCCTCCAGGTTTCCGTTTCACGGCCTGATGCGGCCCCCCAATGTTCTAATCCCACGGCGCGTGCTATGCAACATTTTAGTGCCGACTATTTAATAAATTATTTCGATTGCGGTCTCGTTCACTGACGGTGAGAAGGACTCAACGAGCGACGCTCGTGTCCGGCTTTCCGGTTATAGTCGAGAGGACGGATTTGACTATCCAGTTTGGTACCGCTCGGTGAACTTGAGCAACGCGAACACCTACTCGGACAATCCGGCCTCGCGACTGTCCACAGCGTTAGCTTCCTCAACCAGTTCCCAATCCATTACCAGAACCTGTGTCAAAAGATGATGGCTGAAAAACTGGGATTGGTCGAGTTTCGCGGCCCATCCAACGGTGACAATGGGGATCTCAAGTTGATTGATGAACTCCAAAGCGTCTTGCAGCTAGTTGAAACCGACATGACGATTTTCTTCCGGCAGTTGGCTAACTTAGAGTTGCAAAACCCAAGCGAGCATTGTGTCGATGCAGCGTACTATTCGGCGGAGCCGTTACCAGAAGAG
>JANODD010000272.1:0-4156 GCA_031412515.1 Planctomycetia bacterium
CCGCCTCGATTGGTTACCGAAGCCCTGAACGAACTCTTGGATCAAAGTCCTGCTGTTTCGACACGCATCGTGTGCTGTGGCCCTGAACGTATGATGGAAGCGGTCTCAAATATCGCTGCCCATCGCGGGCTTTCTTGCGAAGTCTCACTTGAAACCCCGATGGCTTGCGGTGTTGGAATCTGTTTTACATGCGTTGCAAAAGTCGGTACTGCAAACGACTGGGATTACAGACGCACCTGCGTCGAAGGACCCATCTTCGACGCATCGCAAATCGTTTGGTGAAATCTGCGCGACGATGGTAACGGCAGTCTTAAAGAGTGGGCTTCGACCTCTGCAAGAGAGCATAGGTGGTTGCGATTTTGTGTTCAACAAAGAATTGTAAAACGATTTTGGCATGAAAAGTTGAAAGGTGTTCACTGGTTGAAAAAACGATTTATCGAGCAACCCATATGACAACAAAGATTCTTTCCATATTCGGTTTAGCCTGTTCTGCGTTGTTCTGCGAATCTCCAGTGCGCGGACAGAATCCACAAACTGATCCCGTCATTCCTGTCGTCGCGCAAGCCGAAATTCGCATTCGGCAAGTCGCGACGACTTCAATCGGCGACAAGTTTGCTTGGAAATCGGAAACGTTGCCAGAAGACGTTGGGCTTACGAAAGAGCAGTTAAAGTTGGTTGCCAAATGCTTTAACCTGCGCCTTGACCAACGCGAGGACTCGATTGAAAAGTGCATTTCTAGCTTCGCTACTGTTGATTCAAGTGACAGAAAATCTACCGACGAATTCCTCGCGGTACTCGGCCGTGAGGAAGCAAGCCACGAAAAGATTCTAGTGGAAAAACTTGAAGAAATTCTACTACCGAAGCAATACGAAGTTCTAGTGCAAAGCATCATTCGTGCAGATAGTTTAGGATTTGCGGAAGTCCTCGCATGTGCTGACTACCTTAATTTAACGGTCGCTCAGCGAACGGCCTTTAACAAGGCCCGAGAAAAAGTTATCAACATATTGACGGAACGCGCTGCACAGGGCAAAAGCAACACGGGTGTCATTCCTGAGAATGATAAAATTGGAGATGCGATAATGAGCCCCGTGCAAAGCTTGACTAAGTCACAGTTAGAAAAGTACTTGCATTCAAGAAAGATGATCGAGAGCGAATTAAGTTTGGAAGACCACTACAGAAGGATAGGGGATGAAGATCGAGACAAGCTCAAAAGGATGTTCCCAGTCTTTAAGAGTATCGAGGCGGATTTACAAAAGACTTCTTCTAAATGACGCATAGTTCATATCAATCGCAACATCCATTATTTATCCTTACCCGCGTCTTCCTCTTCTAGTTCGAGACTGACGAAAACAAAGCCGGCGCGAACTGGGGCCGGCATAGGCGAATTTGGCCCTCGGACGCTTCGCCAAACAACTTCATTAAGCAGCAGGTCATCAGCCGCGTCTTCGCGCGAGAAGTCAAAAGTTGCAGAGAGCTTGGCACCGTAAGCATCAGGTTTGTTGACTTCGTTTAAATCCACTTGAGCAGGAAGATGTTTGTATGGGCTCACGTCGGCAGTCGCGGTAAAGGAATCATAAAGCGGTAGCGCGGCGGCATCGAACTGGGTCATCGGTTCCATACCCAAGATCAGCTCCATCGTTCTTAAAAGACTAGACGTTGAGTACATGTGGCTATCGACATGACCTCGTTTAACATGTGGACCAGCGACGAATGCGATCGAGCGATGAGCGTCGACGTGGTCCGATCCATTTTGGGCATCATCTTCGACAACAAAAACTGCCGTCTCTTTCCAGAACTTGGATTGACTGAGGGCTTCAAGCAATTGGCCGAGCGCTAAATCATTGTCAGCCACCATTGCCGTCGGCGTCGGTTTGCCAACGGCAGTTCCTTGAGTGTGATCATTGGGCAGCCGGACGATTTGCAGCCGTGGCATCTCCCCTTCCGTTTCAAAACGCTTAAGTTCAGCGATGAAGCGAGCGGCCCGATTGACATCACGGTAGTTGAGATCATAGCCATGGTAGAACGGGTCAAAGTGTCCTTCCAGGGCTTTGACTTTGGCTGTTGCAGCCTGACCGATGACGGCTGGATTGGCGATAAACTCACCGTAACTGCGGTAGGTCACGTTGGCAGTAGCCGCGCGGTCCCAAAGATATCCGCTGCTGGGATGAGCGATCTCGAACGAGCCTTCGGCTGGATACTTGAGTTTGCCTTCGCGACTGCCGCGGTACATGAGCGGCCAAGTTTTTTCGACGAAGTCCGTCGCATAAGCAGCCATAGTCCATTCGTGGCCATCAGCACTGACTTCGCTTTCGACATAGAAGTTATCGAGCAGTACAAACTGTTCGGCGATCGCATGTTGATTCGGAGTTACCTTGCGTGGGAAAATGCACAAGTTGGGATCGCCGTTGCCGTGTGCCATGTCGCCGAGAACTTGATCGTAGGTTCGATTCTCTTTGATGATGTAGATGCAATGCTTGATCGGGCTAGCGTCGCCAACTTTAGAAGTAATCGGGTTATTGGGGTCGACCGGTTTGGCGACCGGTGCTTTGTCTTCACGCAGCGGACTGCAAGCGAAAGCGGCCTTCGTGTAGCGACTCATGACTTGAGGCGTAGGTGGCTCGATCTGAGCCAATGTGCCTTGAAAAAGACCGCCGATGTACTCGCGAGTTGTCTTTGGGGCGTCGTTGAGGGGATTCGGACCTTGACGATTCGCTTTCGAAGTCAGTCCCTTGCCGTTTGCGACATAGATCTTGCCATCATGTGGATTGAAGCGAGCGCAAGTCGGGTACCAACCCACCGGAATAAAGCCTAGTGAACGACTGCGACCGCGCTCGCTGACATCGATAACCGCTACGTTGTTGTTGGTCGCGTTGGCAATCAGCAGCACGCGTTCATCTGCGGACAACGAAACACTGTTGGGCGTGCTGCCGTTTGGTGCCGTTGCGAACAATGCGGATGATATGGTTTCGAGATTCTTGCCGGTCTCGGTGTCGATGACTGATACTTTGTTACTGTTGGCACATGCAACGAAGAGCGTTTTTTGATCTTTCGTTAGCAGCATCTCAGTCGGATGTGATTGCGTAGCCCATGTCGATTCGACTTTGCCAGATTCGAGATTGAGGACCGCTATCGAAGACTTGCCCCACAAGCTAACGTACAGACGCTTTCCGGTTGGCTCTGGAAGCGCAAAGTAGGGATATGAGTCGGCTTCTAGGTTAAGCAGTTTTTTCTGATCGGGTGCGTCGAGCGGCATGATGCAGACGCTGTTACCCCATGGACATGCGGCATACAGCGTTTTGTCATCGTAGCTCAGCGCGAGCCCGGCTGGGACTTGACGCTCTTTGATGTCAGCAACGCGCAGCTCGCGATGTTCTGAAAGATAACCGTCTTTAAATTGGAATTGATGAACGACTTCCTTTTCAGCCCCGCTGGCAAAGAGTTTTTCACCGGTCGAGTTGAAGCACAAGCCGACAAAGGTCTCCGCCATGCTGGCCCGGGAAACGATTTTCATGTCGCTGAGATCGACGATCACAACTTCATGATCGCCGTAGCCGGCATGCAGGACTGCAGCGAATTGGGACTTAGGATGGATGGCGATTGTGACTGGAAAATCACCAACGGCCAATTGTTTGCCAGCCGGTTGCAAAGACCATTGCGTTGGCAGAAGCATCAGTCCGCTCGCCTGCATTCCCGGCAGCCGCATTTCACCTTTGGGTAGTCGATCTTGGGCATCACAGCGGACAGTATTTATATTCAAAACGCTTGCCACAAACAGCGTGAACGAACAAGCGATAGGTCGGTAAAGCATTTGAATCCTCGCATACGGAACGATAACGGGTGACCTCGGCATTGTAGTCGCGATCGTCGTCATGAAGTAGGCTTCTCGAACAATTCACAATTGATGCGCAAGGTGGATTTGAGCCCCCGCGAGTCCGGGGTTAGTCCCACTTGCCAAACAATCGAAAACACGAATTTACTTGTGACTTATCAGCCGGAACGCGTTAGAGAGCGTCCTGCTTAGGAATGAACTTGAAAACGCGGATTTACAGGTGATTTATCAGCCGGAAGGCGTTAGCCGGCGTTAGCCTCCGGTTCAATACACAACCGGAGGCTAACGCCTTCCGGCTGATAAGACTATACCACCGTAATGATCAGC
>JANODD010000273.1:0-8420 GCA_031412515.1 Planctomycetia bacterium
ACAATCGAGACCCGAATGCAGGCAATGAAATGGCTAGGCGTCGAATCCATTGAAGTGAGCCTCAAGGAAAAGATTATTTCCGCAGGAGGTTCAGCTCTTGCGATTTACTGTGTTTTTTTATGCACGCTATATGTGTTGCCATTGGGCTCGGTAGTCAGCGTAGTTGCGTCAATGGGAGCGTCTGCGGTGCTGCTTTTCGCGGTCCCGCACGGCCAACTTTCCCAACCCTGGCCACTGATAGGTGGTCATACTGTTTCAGCTCTGATTGGAGTTGCGTGCGCACAGTTTATCGCCAATCCCGTTCTAGCAACTGCAGTCGCTGTCGGTGCATCGATTGGTATCATGCACCAGCTGAAGTGTATTCATCCACCGGGTGGCGCGACCGCATTCACCGCCGTCATGGGCGGCTCAGGGATTGATGACCTTGGATATCTGTACGTCCTTTTCCCCGTCGCCCTGAACGCCATGGTCATGTTGCTGTTAGCCATCGCCATCAACTATCCCTTTCCCTGGAGGCGTTATCCAGCGGTATTGATTCGAAGAGCGAACGACAACAACACGACCAGCACTGTGGTATCGGAAGAAGTGCACCGAAGCTTCTTGGATGCTGTGCGTTCGCTTGACTCGTTCGTCGACGTTAGCGAAGAGGATCTTGTTTATCTGTCTCAGATAATGGCCAACCATGTCGCTGATCAGAGTGACAAGTCACGACCTAACTGAGTCGGCTAATCCGTTCGCTTGTTGTGAGGTGAGTTGCAATGAATGAGTCCAATCGCAGTTGTCCGTCACCGATTACTGGTTACTTTCTCGACGATGACGGACACTGGGTTGCGCGACTAGCGTGCGGCCACAACCAACATGTCCGTCACGATCCACCCTTAGTCAGCCGCGATTGGGTTCAGTCAGCTGAGGGCCGCAAGTCAATGATTGGCTTCAAGCTCAATTGCGTTAAGTGTGTCGAAGGTCTTTCCGCCGACGCTCTACCCACACACATAGAGCCCAAACAAAGCACTAGCTGAAAGCAATAGACGGCATTGCTACCAAAGTTCAATAAGAATCGCCGGATCGGTCTCGTTTTCCATCCGTGGGACCACCATGTCATCTGTGGGCAAGTGAAATGCTCCAATTTCTAACTTGACAATTGAAATTCATTATTTTTCGAACCCCAAAAGATGCACATCTGCTGTCCGCGTCAAACGCCAGCCTCGAAGACGAAATTCAAAAAGATGTAATTCATGGGTCACTTTAGCTTGTTGCTATATGGGGAACCGATGCACTGAAAGAAGCCTACCTCTGGTCTTAGTTGCCGAACTGTGCCTCGATCAGCACTTCAAAGGTCAACCGGGAATCATAGAAAAAAAGTAGCTGGGGTGCATGGGGACGATCCATGGCTAAAGGAATCAGAATCCTTCGTGCTACCAATTACACCACACCCCAGTCTTCTTTTTCGCAGTTCGATTTTACTCGAACCGGGCGAGCCGCGTGGTGGGCTCGCCTACTCGCACTCCGCCCCGGAGATTTGGAGGGAATTCAATTCCCTTATGATTACTGGTCGGCCGAACACAGTCAAGTAGCCGCTATCTTGTCGAAGCACGTGCTATGGTTGTTTTTTGCTGGGCAGGACTGAGCCGCTTGGCTGAGCTCGGAGCAACAGGCGCGGGTGTTGGGGCGGACGCTCCTGGAGCTGGACTGTTAACTGACGGAGCGGCGTGAGTTGGGGCCATTTGAGCGGGCATACTGCTGGAATGCATGCTGGATACTTCATGCGACCCACCACAATTGCAGGTTTGGTTGTGCATCGGGCCAGAAACGGCTATGGAGCCGCCGTCGCAGCTTGAACACCCGCTAGAGCTACAGGCGGAACATCCGCTGCCTCCGCAACCGCAAACTGCTTTGTAAGGAATGCCCCAAAGCATCCGTAATGTTGATCGTAGCGGACGACGTGACTGGCACATGTCGCAGCCTGAATTGCAGTAACCGCAGTCATCGATGCAGGGCGGTTCGCTCACCCATTCGTCGACATAAGTTTCACCGCAGCCGCCACGGCAACTCGCCAAGCCCATAAGCGGGCCGGCTCCGCAGCCGCCAGTCGGGCAGCTCGAACAGGAAGAGTAGCTGTTGCAGGTGTTCATTCCCTGCGTGCAACAGCACCCGGCACCGACAAGCGTCATCAAACAAGTTAAAATCCAGCTTGCACGAAAATACGTTGTCATCATTTGCCTCCGTTGCTGCCCTGCGTCACGATTCAAATGAAAGCAAACTTTGCTTCCAAAACTACCAACTGAACTTTGGCAAACTGAATCGTAAAGGTCTTATCGACCGGCAAAGTCGACATATCCAGAAAATCTTAACAGGTGATGAATCCCGGTAGCCTAGGGTTTTGGAAGGAGAGTTTTGAATGCTCATCCCAGGCTGGAAGCCTAGGCTACGTAAGAACCAGGCTAGAAGACTTCATTACACGCACGGGACTATGGTCCCATGCTACTTGCTAGCAAACGAGAAGTAAGATGGCTATTAATCGCGAGACGCGTGAGAACTTAATGCGGGACGCAACGGCTTATGTTAGGCGGTTGATGATTCAAGAACCGCAGACTGGCGAAGCGATCTTTGTGGGCATTCGCCAGCGAGGCGGCTGGAGTGTCTACTTTGGTGAAGATCCGGTTTATCAATTCAACATTGAAGGCGAATTACGGCGCGTGCACTTTGAAGAGCAGAATTACGCTGCAAACGAGGGAAGGCTCTATCTACTGCTGCGCTCTCGATCGGGTGGGCATGTCGAAATTGAAAGAATTTATTCAGCGGATACCGAACGACGCATAGTGGCAGTTTGTCATAAACGATTAAATGTGTTGGCTGAGCTGATGCATAAGAGTGGTGAGGAAATCGGGGAGAGATTTCCTGTTGATGATCGTGGTTTGGTGGGGGATTTGAGTGAGATGATAAGTGCGGTGACGGTGGAGCTTCAAATTGCGGATGTTGGTAATGTGTGAGGGGAAGGGATTGGGGTGTTTATCGGCGAACGCCATAGCACTTCGTCTAAAGAGTCGCCTGAAGATGAGGTCTTTTCGTACTCGTACTCAGGCTTTGCGGTACTCGTACTCGTACTCGATAATTTCAGTGAGTCGAGTACGAGTACCATTTTATTGAGTACAAGTACGACTTGAATTCTAAGCGGGTTGGCGTTCAGAGTGTCGAAATTTGGTTGTCTATCGCAAGCTGGGAGTTTATAGCACTGCGGAAAACAATGAGTGGGGGATCGCAAGCTGGAAGCATACGCCACTAGAAGCATAGGCCACTGGGGATCATATGAGTGAAGCGAGGGAGTTTGCATTAGAGGTTGTTTGCCGTTTGCGGTCTGCGGGGTTTATTGCTCTGTGGGCGGGTGGTTGCGTGCGCGATTTGCTGATGGAACAAGAACCACATGACTATGACGTGGCAACTTCTGCGACGCCTCAGCAAGTTCGCGAGCTCTTTGGTTTTCGTCGAACGTTGATGGTGGGGGCTGCGTTTGGGGTGGTTATCGTCAAGGGTTCGAGCAAACTGCAAGAGCAAGTTGAAGTAGCCACTTTTCGTACCGATGCGACATACACCGATGGTCGTCGACCAGACTCTGTCACCTTCAGCACTCCGGAGAAAGATGCTGAGAGGCGAGATTTTACTATCAACGGAATGTTCTTCGATCCAGTCGCCGGCGAAGTGATCGACTACGTAGGCGGGCGTGAAGATTTACGGAATGGAGTGATCCGCGCGATTGGCAATCCCCACGCTCGTTTGGCCGAAGACAAACTGCGGATGTTGCGCGCGATTCGTTTCGCAGCGCGATTCGCCTTCGAGATCGATTCGGAAACTTTGCAGGCAGTGGCGGCCCACTCAGCCGAAGTTGCACTGGTAAGCGGTGAACGCATTGCTGTCGAATTTAGAAAGAGCTTAGAAACCGATCGCGCGGCTTGGGCGGTTGAACGTTGGCATGCGACCGGTTTGATGCAAGTCATTGCGCCTGAGGTCTACGAACATTGGGAAACAGTTGGCCATTCTATTTGTCAGTTGTTATCTCATTGTCATCGAGGCGGATGGGTTGCTCGCGCTGCAATGATGCACTGGCCGATTGTCGCAGCAGAGGGTCGTGAACCGTTTGCGATTGCAAAAGACTGTATCGCTTCGTTGAAGCAACGCTTGAAGCTAGCCAATGAAGAAGCTGACGCGATGCTATTTGGGCTTGAGTCGCAGGCGACGCTCGCTTGCAGTTCGCAACTGGCTTGGTCGCGAGTTCAACCTCTACTGATCATGCCGCACATTAAAACTGCTTTAGCTGTTCTGGAAGCGCGTGGTGCATTATCTCCACAGCTATCGATGGAGGCCCAGCGCTTGTACGACTTCCTCCGTTGGCCAGTTGAAAAGTTAAATCCTCCGCCATTGTTAGATGGACAAATTTTGCAGCAAAGCGGTTTATTACCGGGACCGCAATTTCGTGCAATCTTGGAAAAAGCACGCGACTTGCAGCTTGACGGTGCATTGACGGATCGCGAATCTGCAATGCAATGGTTATCGCTGAGCGGTGCAAGCTTGCACTAAGTGTGCAAGTTTTAAATGACATTGAGGTATGCATCCAACAATGCGGCGTGCCTGCGCCGTCCATGAGAATGAACTCTGGGAAGGCCGTGTGGTAATCCGAAAAGGTTATTAACTAGCTGGGGATCTCTCCTAGAATGATCTGGGGCGAAAATTCTGGAGAGATCCCCCGGCTATGTTTTAAAAAACATCTCGAAACGAATCCGGCATACCACGGATTTAGAGCCTGTCCGAAAAGGGGTCTGACCCTCTCCGGCAACAACAAAAATGTCAGCTACTCGCGTTACCTCCAAAGGGTCAGACCCCTTTTCGGACAGGCTCTTAGGCACAGTGAGATGACTTCGGTCGCCACTGTGCCTTTTTTTATTTGGTCCTGTGGGTATTCATCCACATGATGAAGAACGCAAATGGAAGACCCAGGCAAGATGCCTAGGCTACGAGAATTCAGCGAACAGGTGGCAAAAGTTTGGCGAGACATGCCAAGTGTGTTTCGGCCACGGCGGCTCGAGCTGGCCAACCAGCCGCTTGTGAGCTTTCGATCAAGCCAGCAAAAACATCCAGGTAGTCGGTCATGCGCTGAGCGCCAATGTCCCATCCCGCGCGGTAGTAGCTCTCGTAGGCAGCGGTGAAATTACCTGCGTTCATTGCTTCTTTGGCAGCAGTCATCCAGTATTCTTGAATTTCACGCTGTAGCGTACGAGCTGGAGTTTGCCACACCTTTTGTAAGTAAGTGTCGTCGCGCTGTGATGGGCTCAGGTGGTCACGAAGGTTCCACAATTCTGCTAACGCTACCTTACCGAAACGCTGATCGAACCCGTGCGAACGCATCCGAATTGATTGGTTGGAAAACGCGCTTGCAAATCGTCCATTAAAGTAGATAGCGCAGGCCACGTTTAGATCTCCGCGCCGCTTTGCGGCCCAACCCGCAATATCGACGGCCCACGCCAGATCGTTACGTCGATCTAGTAATCGCAACGCCACTCGTTCTGCTTCTGACCAATCTTGACTGCGTGGTTCTGCGGGCGCAATCCCGAGTGTATGCAAAATCTCTTGGATTTGGTGCAGCGCGTTGTTAGGGATTTGCTGAGCATCGAAAAGCCAACGCACGTAGTCCGGTTCGTAATTCAAGCCTAGCCGTTTAGGGATTTCGTCGGAGGCTAACGAACGAATCGGCACTTGCAACGCGTACTCGATTTGATCGCACAGGGCAGCTTCAACGGACCATCCTGCCCGCTCGAGCTGTTGAACGGCTGGCAAATAGCTGCGCGTTGATAATGCATTGAGCACTTCACGGAATGTCGAAGAATGTTCAAGCGACGGGGAGGGGTTCTCGTCCAGTGAGGCGACTAGCCAGCGCTGAAGTCGTTCTTCGTTCAGTCGCTGAATGACATTGCTAAGGTGTTCAGGGGATGTGCTTTCCGCGGCACCACGTAGAACTTGACCCACACGCGGACGGAACTGGTCAACGATGTCATGCAAAACGGCTTCGGCAATGGTTCGGCCAACTGGAATCCAGTCACCGCCACCGTGATACCAATGCACCAGTTCGTCAAAACGATTCGAACTGTTAACACGAACGCACAGCCAGTCTCCATACTCGTTGCCAATCAGTGGCAGAGTATCGGGCAACATCAAACCAGGCCAGATGATCGTTGGTGCTCGGTCAAGCAAGAAACTGTGTTGCGTTGATTCGCGAAATTCACCGGGCAGCGGGACTTGCTTTGCATCGCGATCAAACCATTGACGCCAAGCGTCGTCAAGTTCGACATGGTAGCGATCAGCGATATGTTGCGAAGGCTGATCCATGTCGGTCGAGAATCTAGAATGGAGAAGAGGTGGCGGAACGTTTCGCGTTTTTCAACTGTAGCTCAATAAAGTATAGAGCAGGAGAGACGCCTGTTTAGCCCACCTACGTTGGAACTTTGATATTCTGAAGTAGTTTGCGGATCACATCCTCGGCGCTCCGGCGGTCGGCTCCAGGCAGCATACCGCGTGGCACGATTCGGTGTGCGATCACAGGAATGGCCAGTTGCTTGATGTCGTCAGGAATTACGTGGTCGCGGTTCTCGATGGCCGCACGAGCTTGAGCGGCGCGGAAAAAGGCTAACGCTCCTCTCGTACTCACGCCGACTTGTACCGCATCACTTTCGCGCGTCGCGTGAACGATGTCAAGCAAATACTCAACTAACGAGGCTTCAAAAGTAATTTCTCGTACGTACTTTTGAGCATCCAAGATCTGCTGCAATGAAATGGCGGGTTGTAGATCATCGACCGGTTCACCACTGCGGTGCGACTGGAGCAGTTCGCGTTCGTACTTTCGTTCAGGATAGCCGACAGTAATACGAAGCAGAAATCGATCCAGTTGACTTTCGGGCAGGAGATACGTACCCTCGAATTCGAACGGATTCTGAGTTGCGATGACCAATTGCGGATCGGGGAGCAAATGAGTTTGACCATCCACACTCACTTGGCCTTCCCCCATTGCTTCGAGCAAGGCGCTTTGTGTGCGGGGTGGGGCGCGATTGACTTCGTCGGCTAAAACGACGTTGGCAAATACGGGGCCTGGATTGAAAGTGAAATCGCCGCTGGACGAATTGTAAATACTACTGCCAGTGATATCGCTCGGCAGCAGATCTGGAGTAAATTGGAGACGCGTGAACTTGCCGGCGATACTGCGAGCCAGCGATTTTGCGATCAGTGTTTTGCCAACTCCGGGAACATCTTCTAAAAGAATATGCTCGCCAGCCAATAGGGCCACGACGACAAGTTTAACTACTTCTGGTTTTCCTAATACTGCCAGCTCCATGTTACTGCGAAGCTTAGCTAATTCACTAGCGATTTTTCCGTCAGTCATCGGGCAACAATAATTCCTGGTTCCAAATTTTGTGATCCCCAAACACACAAGATATTGCATGCCGTAGGCGAATAAGCACATGTATCGTAGACTTTAACCGTGGCAATACAAGACTAGCTGCGACTACGGATTGACGCAAAGCGAGGAGGGTATTTCCTGACAAAAGCCATCCGAAACACAAGGAGATCAAGTGTGAGCGATCGCATGACTGAAATGAACGAAAATTCTACGCAAAAGAAAATGGCATGGTGGCGATTTGTGCCTTGGGTGTTGGCCGCCTGTTGCGTTTTGGGGCTGATTTGGATGCGTTTTGGCGCCGATGTGGGCGACTTCGGATTCCTGAACGTGATGTCTTATCTCCTCGTGATTGCAGCCACGATTTTTAGCCTTTTGGCGATGATGTTAACGACGCGGCGGCGCGTTTGGGTGACGGTGTTTTTAGTACTCATTGCGTCCGGAGCGGTGTTCCTAACGCTCTTTCGAATCGATCGTGTAGATTCTGAGATTGTTCCCAAAATTGTTTGGCGCTCGGCCAAGGTGGCAGAATTGCCAGAGTCTAATGACACTTCCAGATTAACAGACGATGCTTTCTTCGCGTCCCGCGACACTGACTACCCTCAGTTCTTGGGCAAAAACGCTAACTCAACTCTCGCTACCGTTGATATCGAAACCGACTGGTCCGAACATCCGCCCAAGATCGCCTGGAAACAACCCATCGGTAAAGGATGGTCGGGTATCGTTGTCCAGGGTAACGCTGCCTACACAATGGAGCAGCGTGAGCAAGAGGAATGGGTCAGTTGTTACAATGCGGACTCAGGCGAATTATTGTGGCACTACGCGATTCCAGGTTTACATTTCCATCCGCTTGGTGGCACAGGTCCGAGGGCAACGCCCGCGATTTTTGAGGGCCGTATCTACGCTCAATCGGCCGTCAATCAACTGGTTTGCTTAGACATGCGAACCGGCGAATTGGTCTGGTCTTTCGATATGTTAAAAG
>JANODD010000274.1:0-4776 GCA_031412515.1 Planctomycetia bacterium
GATTTCATCGAAGACGAGCAGGTCGGGCTCATAAACGGCTCTTAAAAGTTGATCTTTGTAAGTGACATTGAGCTCTGCTTTAGATTGGAACGGGATTCTTCGGAGCCCCAGTTCAACTTCCAAGCTTTGATGATAGATTTCCTCTGCCATTCCGCATCCGAGCACGTTGTAGACTTCAAAAGCCGCGCCCATCAAAGCATAGCCCTCTTGCTTCAACATCGATTCTCTCCAACGTACATCAAGTATAACGGGAACACTAATATGCAATAATCATCACTAATTGTAAACTTCAAGTACGAAAGCTGGGTATTGAATTAGTGAATATTAGAGTCAATCAGTTGGTCAGCGGTTATCCTTTTCGTCGTCTCCTTTCATGAGAAATGGTGACTGTCCTGCGTTAGGCTTTATCTTAAGTGAATTTCTGTTCGTTAGATCCACTAACCTGCATACAGCGGAATAACGAATTTAACTTTGGGGTTAGCCAAAATGCCCAGGGGTGGGACTTGTAGAACATGGACCGGGAGAACGAGGCTGATCTGATAAAAAGTGTTCGTCAATTGGGAGCACGGGTTGAATAAATCTGTTGCGCATCAGTCTGCGGTTGACGGTGTGATTCGAGCAGCGGAATTAGTGAGCCGTCGGCGCTAGCCGCGGGTTTCGAAGTGGTAGCCAATCATAACAGCCAGTCCAATTTAAGCGCAAAGCTAAACACAGACGTCAGCATTGGATAGACTGCTCGCAATTCGCACCGTCCGACTTCGAGACCCGCGGCTAGCGCCGACGGCTCACAGTTCCTCTTTTCATAAAACGGCGCAACAGAAACAATGTTTGGACATCACTGATACCCATGCGAGTTCGTCCGCGGTGAGCGGCCAACCGGTGAGCTGCGAGTCCAATCGGCCTGCATTGTAAGGGGCATACGGATAGGTGTGCACAATTTTGGAGGGCAGTGTAATACCGGTGGCGGCTGCAGGGGACGATGGAAGCGTGGGGACTTTTGGCGCAGGCACGGGTGCAGGCTTTGGCGCGCTTGCACTAGTCTTTTTCGCTGGCTGGGCAGGTACCGGGTTTCCGGCGAGCATCGCTTCGAGCACTGGCTTTAGTCGAGCTGCATACACGGCGTAGCCGGCTGGTAAAAGGTGGATGTTGTCAGGCGTGTACAGCTCCTTCTTAAGCGTGCCATCGTCATTCACAAAGTCTTGCGTGAGATCGAGCACTTGCAGTTGCGGATCACTATCCAGCTTGAGCTTGTCGAACGCTTCATTGGTGGCTTTGATGTCTTGATAGAAGCGATGGTCAGGTGCATGAGCAGGGAGAATCTTGGCAACGACGATCTTCGCCTCCTTAAACTTCTCGCGCAGATTCTTCGCACACATCGCAACGCCTTGGGCCGCGGCGTCGATGCCAGTTTCTGGTATGAAGAACATGTTGTTATTGCCGATCATCAAAACGATGGACTTTGGCTGTAGCCCTTCAACGCCTCCGTGTTCGAGTCGCCACAGTACGTTTTGTGTTTTGTCGCCGCCGATACCAATGTTGACCGCTTTCAAGTTTGGAAAGTGTTTTTGCCATGACTCGCCCCATTGAATGGTGATGCTGTCGCCGACCAACAGCACGTCTACGGCCCCCGCATTTGCCTGGACCGTCTTGACGAGTGCTTCGTGCAACTTGAGCCATGAATCACCGCCGAAATATCCCGCACTGGGGACAACAGGCCATAGATGTGGCAAGTGCTTGTTGGCTTCCTGGCCTGGTCGGCGATCATGCTCAGGCTTATCAACGATGTAAGCTCGTTCCTCAACAGTCAGAGGCCAGCCGCTCTTCTGCGGCTCGGCAGTTGAGTAGGGATAGTCGATGGCGTTGGCGATGTGCGGGAGCATCAAGACCAGTAATGTTGGCAAGTAAGCGAATCGATTCATGGTTTTGGGATCCTTCGTCCATCGCGGATAGGGAGCACAGGCTGAGTCTTTGCAACCAGTTTAACTTGATCTACAAACAAACCATTGGGCAGTCGACCAATTAAAACAGGTCGCAGGCAATTGCGAGTGAGTTTGGATTGCCCGCGTCCGGTGATTATCGATTTTATTGTCGCTTAATTGTCTCAATCGTAGCTGCTACAATTGGGACGATTGTGCGACACTCATCTCACCGCTGGCTACCGGTTAAACGGTATCAAGGTCGGCCATTTTGGCTAATGCCCTGAGTCGCCAGCCTTGGGTTCCGCGTGAACTCGTCCCAGTAGCTCACGTGCATTGAGATGAGGTTGTGGCAGGTGGGGCTTGATGAGGGGCCTAAGTAATTGCATAAGAGTTGAGGGATCTAACGGTTTCACCAAGTGATGATCAAATCCCGCATCCGCACTGCGTTTGCGATCCTCGTCTTGGCCCCAACCGGTTTGAGCAACCAGCACGGTGGTCGAGCCGCCTTCGAGTTTGCGTATCCGTTTACAAACTTCATAACCATTTAAATTCGGGAGACCAATGTCGAGCAATGTGACATCGGGTAAGTAACTCTGCCAAGCTTCGACTGCCTGTTCGCCATCGTAGGCCGTCTTGGTCTCGTTTCCCAAGGCTCTTAGCATCATCGCAAGGCTGTCAGCGCTGTCCCGGTTATCATCTACAATTAGAATGCGTAGACCAGAAATCGCACAATTGCCTGTTGGGTGGTCGTTTTTGTCCCTTTCCGATTTCTCTGATAGACACGGCAATCGCACCGTGAATTCAGACCCACATCCAAGCCCATCGCTACGCGCCTCAATTGTTCCACCATGCATGTGCACCAATTGCTTTACAAGCGACAATCCGATACCCAATCCCCCCTGCGATCTGTGCAGCGAGGCTTGAACTTGAGAAAACATTTCGAATACGAAGGGCAAATGATCGCGAGCGATGCCAATACCGTTATCTTTCACTGAGACAACCACCTCGTTTCCGTGGGGCTCGACGGTCAGTGTAATCGTTGATTTAGGGTCGCTATACTTTGCGGCGTTATTCAACAGGTTCATAAAGACTTGAGCTAGCCGTGTTAAATCGGCGTCAACCGGTATTGCCCGAGAGGGCATGGTAATGTTCAAGGCGTGCTCCATTTGTTCGAGCGTCGGCTTGCACGTCTCAACGGCGCTATCAATGACCTCCTGCAGGGTGATCTTGTTCTTTTGCAGTTCCAATTTGCCTTGTTTGATTCGACTAATGTCCAGGAGATCATCGACCAAGCGAACGAGCTGGGTCAATTGTCGATCCATCATGACTCGGACGTGTTCAACGACTGCCTTATCGTCCTTTGCAATACTCATCAGTTGTAAACCATTGCGCAGCGGAGCTAGCGGGTTGCGAAGCTCATGGGCCAGGATGGCTAAGAACTCATTCTTGCGAAGATCGGCATTGACCAGAGACTGTTCGCTGTGTTTGCGCTGCGTAACATCGATCGCAGCACATGTAATTCCGCAGATTTCACCATTGGGTGAGAAGGCTGGATCGACCCGCAAGTCGTAGTAATAGTCGACGCCTTGGTGTTGAAGAATAACTTCGGTGTGTTGACTCACCCCCGACTGCAATACACCGCGTTTTACTTCCTCCAACCGCTCTGCGTCCTCCGGGCGCTCTAATAAGTCGCAATCCTGCTTTCCGATAACTTCGTGGGCGGCGTAACCCAAGGCAGGATTGTGAACCCATGTGTACCGTAGATCGAGGTCCTGGTTAAAAACGACGATGTTCGAATCCTTGAGTGCAACGTGAAATCGTTCAGTCGCCAGGAGCAGTTCTTTTTCGGCGGTTTTACGTTCTGTAATGTCGACTAGTCCACCGACCGCGCCACGAGGCTGACCCGTTGGATCGAAAAGCGGTGCGGCAAAAATCAAGAAATCGAGAATGGTTGAGTCATCCAAAACGACTTGAATTTCTTCGTTGCTGATTCTTTCACCGGTCGCGGCCCGGTGAATGGGGAGCTGATTGTCAGGTATCTCGACTCCATCTTTACAAACGCGGAAATGAGTTGGATATTGACACCCTTGTGGCGACTTGGGCGCAGTTTGCTTCACCGGTAACCGTAAGAGATCTCGAATCGCGTTGTTGCCCGAAACTTGTTGGTTCTGTGTGTCGTGGGCAATAAAGATGCCGATTGGCAACGTGTCGATCAACGTCTGCAATTCTTCCGCCTTTTGCCGCAATGCTTCTTCGCTCTTGAGAATGGCTTCCTTTGAGGCGAGCAACTGTTCATGCTGCTTACGTTCACTGAGGTCTGAAACTAAGACGGCTGTTTGGTTTAGCGGCAATTTGTTCAGCGTGATCGCGACTGGGATTGTGCTTCCGGCTTCTTGCTTCAAAACAAATTCATGGTTGACCTTGGAGCCGCTCGAATTTAGCATTCGTTGAACACATGCTGAAGCGTCGCTTCCTACTAAGAATTTTGCAAATGCATTGCCGATGATCGAGTCGAGTGGGCAGCGAGTTAAGTTTGCCAGAAAGGGATTGCAGAAAACGATGATGCCTTCATCGTTGACAATCGCAACACCTTGCCGCATCGTCTCGACCAACAACCGGTATGGGCGTTCGGCGCCATCGAGCGTATACAAGGTCGGATGAGGCGAGTCGATTACGATCGCATCGACCATTCCACCGCGAATCGCTTGGATCGTCGCCTCTGCTTCGTCCAGTCGAAGTCGCAGTCGCTCTATCTCTCGTGTGGGCTCGTCGTGTGGTTGGCTATCCCTGTGCATACCACTCTCCTTCTTATTCGTCGAACGTTATTTAGCCCGCCATTTTGAGACTGCGTAAGAAC
>JANODD010000275.1:0-5943 GCA_031412515.1 Planctomycetia bacterium
TGTCTCTCGATCTGCGCAGCCTGCTTCGCGACCAAAACGCGGAGTTCTTCGATAACTTTGTCCTTACTGTCCATTCCTGAACAGTAGCAAATTAAGCTAAACTAACGCACTATCAGTTCTTGAACCGTGAACGGTTACAAAATGCCAAACGGGAGTAGATATATGGACAAGTTGAATCTTCTTGTACGGATGCTTTTAGTCGTCTTCTATGCAGGACTGTTCGGTTGTCAGCCGCAACAACCTGTGACGCGGCCTGCGGCACCCGCGGAGCCAAGCGAACAGAGCGATTCGCCAACAACCGCAGCCTCAAAGTCTGCACCTACCAAGGTTGAGATGATTCAAGTCGATTATGCCGGCTTTGAAGAGCAGGTCAAGAAACATGGAGGGAAGCTTGTTGTCGTGGATGTATGGAGTACTGGATGCCCACCATGCATGAAAGAGTATCCGAATTTGGTCGCGCTAAGTACGCGTTGGCCAGAGCAGGTGGTTTGTATCTCGTACAACGTCGATTACATCGGCCAGAAGTCGAAGCCAGTCGAAAGTTACCTGCCGAAGGTGGGTGGGTTTTTGGAAAAACAAAAGCCAGCCAGCGTGATCAATCTGATCAGTTCAGAAGCGGATTCGGATGTGTTTGAGAAACTGGAAATTGCTTCGATTCCGGTTGTAATGCTCTTTGATAAAGAAGGGAAGTTGGTGAAGAAGTTCACTGAGGCGAACAGTGGCGAAGATGGACTGACTTATGAATCCGATATTATTCCAGCGATCGAAGCTGCGCTGAAGTGAGTTTATTGTCGCCCGATTGTCCCAATCGGGCTGGAAGAAGTGAACAATTGAGACAATTGTTCGACACTCGCACTCAGCGATCGTCAGCGAGCTTTTCACATTCACGGCATTTTTCGTCGCGGTTGTCGCGTCGGTTGCGGTCACGACCACCGTCGCGTCCTCGTCCCGGCGGTCCTGGTGGATATGCAAACTCTTCGAACTTGAAGGGCTCGCCTTTTAATTTTTCCAACCTGTCGCGTTGGTCCGAGCTGAGCATCCCTGATATCAGACTGTCAATTTGCTTTTGAACCTTTTCCCATGCTCGAAATCGATCACCTGGACTTTGCGTTTCGCGGGATCGCTCTTCAAACATCTTTCTCTCTTCGGCTTCTTTCTTCGCAACGATCTCCTGGCGAAGCGTTTCATCGAGACCTATTTTTCCCGCAACTATTTTATTGAGGGCTGCAGAGCAGTGGCGGTGTTGAACGAACAGCCCGATCAGACGATCGCTTTTCGCGCTAGTTCCGCCTAGTGTTTGCCAGATATCTAGATCACCTTTTGTCATGATCTCCTGCAGTTTTACCTTAAGCGTTTCGGGAGTGATTTCCTTGGCCTTAAGTTGCTCGTAGAGTTTCTCGGCCGAAGCGCGAGTATGCGAAAGTACTTCACGAGCCGCTTTTGCGTTATCTTCGCTAAGGCCGATTTCCTTACGGACAGATTCGTGGAATAGCAGGTAACTGAGTTCTTGTGCCCCGCGACTGCGAGTTTCGTTAAGTGTACGAAAGAAGACTTCTCGCGATTCACGATCCGACTCTCTCGAATTCGGTTCCGACGGTAAACCTCCTTCAGGATCCTCACCCCGTGATTTTTCTGCCTTGTCCGAATTGACGGGCTTTACGGGCGCATCAGGCTTCACTCGCAAATCCTGTGCATACGTGAATCCGTTGTAAACGAATAGGAGTATCAAGAAAGTCAGTCGAAGAAACATTTAACTCCCCTGTACGAGCAGGCAAGTCATTTAAGAACTTGCCTGCCCAATCGTGGAACACCAAAAAGTAATTGCTATCTCAGTTGTCGCTACCAGGACGGGTACGACCACCGCCAGCACCACCACGGCCACCACCAGGTCCACCGCGACCGCCGCCAAATCCACCCATTTCAGGGAAGGTAAATTTTTCACCCTTGAGTGTTTCGATGGCCTTCTTCTGATCAGCGGTTAGCTTTTCGTTGACCGCAGCATCTGAAGTTTTTCGCATTTCAGCGGTTAGCTCAGTCATCTTTTTTCGCATTTCAGCCATACGTTCAGGATCTGGAGCACCGCCGCCACCGCCAAATCCGCCGCCAGCGAACGCTTCTCGCATTTTCGTGCCGCCTTCTTCTCTCGTCTTCGCAACAACATCCGTTACAGCCTTCAGTTCTGGATCCTTGAGTCCAATTTCTTTTGCGATCAGCTCATTAGTTGCGGCTGATTGACCTTGTTGCTGTAAAAGAAGCCCCATTAGCCGCTTCATGCCGGCAGGGTCCACGAGTTCGTCTAAATACTCCTGAGCCTTGACGTTCATGTCCTTCATTATCTTGGTACGTTCTTCTTCGCTTGCTTCGCGGAGCTTGCCAAAGACTTCGCGTTGAGCAGTCTGGACAGCTTCGTACGATTCATTGGAAACTTTAACTTCTTTTCGAACTTCTTCCATTCGAAGGAGCCCCAGCAATTCACTGGCGCCACCTTGTGTCATACCGCCGCGGCCGAACCCTCCAAAGCCCCCACCGAAGCCACCGCCTCCAGGACCACCACCTCCGCCGCCTCTGCCGCCGCGAGTCGGCCGTTCATCTTGGGCAAATGCGGACGCCGAAATCAGGCACAAAGCCATCAATAGCGCTAAAGCACCATTAAATCTACGCATGGGGGAACTCCTTAAGAAATCGCTAGATCGATATGACCGTTCCAAGTGATGAGCGACGGAACCGGTACTTATTTTCGCAGCTAGGAAAAATTGAAAAAACCGTTTTTTCAATACCTAGTTTTCACCCAGTTACTAAAACCATTGACCCGTACAAAAGTTTCGCGATTCTTCTTGTAACCCAACAGAAACCCGCCTTCAGGAAACATGGGGCCAACAAATTTTATTCGCCTTCCAATCCAATCGCGAGCTTCAATCGTTCCGAGGCCCAACGCGCTGGTTGATGGAATTGTGTAGAATCTAGCAGTTTGAAATACCCGATGCATTTGTTTTCCCTCGATTTTTAGCAAAATTCAGGCCCGAGTTGCCATGGACCCAAACCCCAGCCTGGTTGCTTCTGAACCGCGTCCAGCCGAAACCGGTCGTCGATTGACCGATCCGGTCGAACTCCTTCCTGCTGTGGGACACTTGCGAGCACGATTGCTCCAGCGAATGGAAATCCGCCGCGCCATGGATTTGCTGTTTTTTTTTCCTCGGAGCTACGAAGCGGTCGCACCACTCCAGCGAGCAAGTGATTTCGAAGAAAATATTCGCGTTAGCTTTATTGGAATAGTCCAAGAGATCGACGAGCGCATTTCGCAAAGCGGCAAACATATGCTCGGCGCCGTCGTCGCAGCTGAAGGAGGCGGGTTCGTACGCTTGCTGTGGTTCAATCAACCTTTTCGAAAGAACGATGTGCGGCCAGGCACACGTTTGGTCGCGACGGGCGTTTTAAAGTCGACCGTGCTGAACTGGGAAATGATGCAGCCTCAAATCCTGGCGCTCGCACCCAACGAAGTTCCTCCCGAACAAAAACCATTGCCGATTTACGCACTCACCGACGGCCTCAAGCAGCCGATGATTCGCGAAATGATGCAAAGGAACGTGCCCGAACTGTTGCCGCTAGTCGACGAAGTCCTGCCCGAACCGCTGCGCCGCCGATTGGAAGTCCCCACGCTGCGGGATGCGCTGCATGACATCCACTTTCCTTCCGACATGGAAGCGGTCGCGCGAGCTCAAAAGCGGTTCAAGCTGCAAGAACTGCTCGTGCTCCAACTGGCGATCGGACTCCAGCGCCGCGGACGTGAAAAAGTTGCTAAAGCGCCCGTCTGCGAACCCACCGGGAAAATTCACGCTCGGATCTTAAATCGCCTACCTTTTACACTGACTGGCGACCAGCAGCGTGCGGTTGAAGATATCGGTCGCGATATGTCTTCCGAACGCCCTATGAATCGTTTGCTGCAAGGCGATGTCGGAAGCGGCAAGACGCTTGTCGCTCAATATGCAATGTTATTATGTGTCGCCCACGGATGCCAAGCCGCACTAATGGCACCGACCGAAGTGCTCGCGCGCCAGCATATGCACACTATGGAAAAAAGTTTGGCCAGTAGTCGCGTGCGAGTTGGTTTGCTTACTGGCAGTCTCGGTCGTCGCGAACGCATGGACCTGCTAGCCAAAATTGCCGCCGGCGAAGTCGATCTGCTCATCGGCACGCAAGCTCTACTATCGACCGAACTCGTTTTCAAAAACCTTGGTTTGGTGATCGTCGATGAACAGCATAAGTTCGGTGTTATGCAACGCGCCCAATTGCGTGGCGAACAATCGCAGCCACATTACTTGGTGCTGAGCGCGACGCCCATCCCACGAACAATTGCCATGACGGCTTTTGGTGATCTCGATGTATCGACAATTCGCGAGAAGCCACCCGGTCGCGCGGCAGTGCATACATATCTTGGCTCTGAAACAAACATCGATTCATGGTGGCGGTTTGTCGATCAACAAATCGAAGCCGGTCGACAAGCTTATGTGATCGCACCCCGCGTCAGTGAATCAGAAAACTCCGAGATCGCCAGCGCTGAAGGCTTTTTTGAGCAGCTGCGAAGTGGCCCCTTTAAACACCGTCAAGTTGCCTTGATGCACGGCCGTATGGATGGACTCGAGAAGGAAGCCGTGCTCAACGATTTTGCATCAGGCAGGACTCAATTGCTGGTTGCTACGACAGTGGTTGAAGTCGGGATCGACGTGGCGAATGCAACTGTTATGACGATCCTTGACGCCGATCGACTCGGCCTTTCGCAGTTGCATCAGCTCCGCGGTCGAATCTCTCGCGGTACACAAGCTGGCTTTGTGTGCGCAATTGTTTCCAAAGGCTGCAACCCCGACGACAACGATCGCTTAAAAGCCTTCGAAGCGAGCGATGATGGTTTCTACTTAGCTGAAATGGATCTCAGACTCCGCGGTCCCGGCGATCTGCTCGGTACACAGCAACACGGCATCGCACCATTGCGAGTCGCTGATCTAGCAACGGATGGTGACCTTGTCACTTTGGCCCGAGAAGTAGCCCGCGAGGTACTTAATGAATCGCCTGATTTGACTGACCCAGCGCTTACCAAACTCGTCCGCCAGACGTTGTCACGCTACGGAAAATCTATGCAGCTGAGCGACATTGGATAAGAGGAGTACCCACGCAAATGGTAGTAGTGCTAAGTCTTCGTCTATGACTTTTGACAATTCAAAAACGACGTAGCGAACACTACTGCAGAACGGAATCATCTTTGCCAACGCCAAGGCCGACGCTACTTTTGCGGAGCAAAAGGCGACAATGCTATGTGGTCGGTTTTTCGCGACCATAGGTCTTGTTAAAGGGAGCGTCTGAATCGAGGGTCTCCTCCTCCAAATCACCCTTGTCTACAACCTGTGTGCGCCTAGCTTCCCCGCGATAGGTCTCGACAGGTACCTGACTGTGCACAGAATCATCAGTTCTGTTGCCTTCGACAGGCGAGTTTTCGTTAGATTGCTGCGGCGTCTTTTCTGATTTTTTTGACGACATGGTCACTTTCTTTTTATTAGTTGTAATCCAACCGTGTGACTAACCAAGTCTGCAATTGCTGTACTAGAATAAATGCAGAGAATGTCGCCAGCCATTCAGTCCGCAGTCTCCGGTGCCTGCTAACATTGCACAAAAGCAGACCGGTTTTTAGGAGCGCGGGCGTCCCCGCCCGCTGGCCCCGCAGATTTGACTCGGGCAACACTAACGAATTGGGGCTTTGTCTACATAGCGAGAGCGACCCCTCACGGTAGCGAGACAACGAGTCCCGTAGCGGGCGAGGACGCCCAATGTCACTCACTTTCGAATTGCTGTACTCAATGTAAGGATAGTATTCGCTTGCCGAGGTTAAAGTCTATCAGCCGGAAGGCGTTAGCGTCCGGTTAATGGATAAAAACCGGTGGCTAACGCGTTCCG